>CAXSEC010000005.1:0-4789 GCA_964236325.1 uncultured Acidobacteriaceae bacterium
GAGCAGCTCGGGCCGGTTGCGAAGGGTCTTTTCCAGGCTCTTCCGCCTTCGCCAGCGGCGGATGGCGTCGTGATCGCCACCACTGAGCGGATGGGGAACGGCGGCGCCGCGAAAGGTCTCCGGCCGGGTGTAGTGCGGGTAGTCGAGCAGACCGCCGCTGCCATGGGTGGAGCGGGGAACGCCGTCGAGCTTGCTTCCATCATGGCGCTCGGCGGCACCGAAGCTTTCGTGGCGGGACGAGTCTGGATTTCCGAGAACGCCTGGCAGCAGACGGACGACGGCATCGACGATGACGGCGGCGCCGAGCTCTCCGCCAGAGAGGACGTAGTCGCCGATCGAGACCTCGTCATCGCAGAGCAGATCGCTGACGCGCTCGTCGACCCCCTCATAGCGGCCGCAGATGAGGACGACGCGATCGAGGGTCGCGAGGTGGTGCGCCATCGCCTGGGTGAACGGTCGGCCCCGGGGGGAGAGCAGGAGAACCTGTTCGCGCTGGCGATGGCCCTTTTCGGGAAGACCAAGCGACTCTACGGCGCGGAAGATGGGTTCGGGCTTGAGCACCATGCCTTCGCCGCCGCCGTAGGGCCGATCGTCGACCGTGCGGTGGCGATCTTCGGTGAAGCGACGCAGATCGAGGCTTTCGACGGCAACCAGACGCCGCTCGATGGCTCGACGAAGGACGCCGAAGCTGAGCGGGCTCGAGAAGAAGTCGGGAAAGATCGTGATCAGGTCGAAGCGCATGGGCGTCTACAGGATAGTTTGACACTCGGGCGGAATGACTTTGCTGCGGATTGGCGGGGCGGACGCATACGCGTTTGACTACGCTGCGCTCCGTCGCGAAAGACAAGTGCGGGGATCCTTCGCTGCGCTCAAGGATGACGGCCAAGAGAAGATCGCGCCATCTGCAACCAAGCAATCTACAACCGACGGGGCAGATGGTGGAACGGACGAGGCATCGGTTGGCGGCGGGATGCTTGGTAGCGTCAGTTTTGACTCCGGCTCGTTCTGAGGGCGTTTTGCTGCTCGATCGGCGACCGGCAAGGCTCAGGCCTGGAACTGGAAGAGGCTACTCTGTGTCGCAGCGTTTGCTTGCCGTCGTTGTCCTTGTGCTGCTGCTGCCTGCGTCGCTGCGGTCGGTGGCGCAGATGGTTGCGGTTCCGGCGACGGCGGATGCGACGCAGAGCTTGCCTGGCGATGGCTCGGCGAAGCTCTACAGCACGGCGGACCATAGCGCCGCGGACGGGCCAGTAGAGGAGGCGCTGCCTGCAGCGGCGCTGCCAGATCCGGCTACAACGGCACTGCCAGATCCGGCTGCAACGGCGGGGCCAGATCCGGCTGTAACGGCACCGGCCCTGCTGGAGCCGGTTATCGCTGACCCGGCTCTACCGAGCGCGGCCGCACCTATTCTGGCTTCACCGACCCCGGCCGCACCGGGTCCGGTGACGCTGCCGCCGAAGCCGGCGAAGGTGCGCGATCTGCCGGCGCTCGGGGGTGGTGACCAGGTGCGAGTGCGACCGTTCCGGGCGGTTGCGTTTGGCTTGACGGCGAGCAGTCTCGGGGCTGGGGGAGAGCTTGCGATTCCGGTGGCTCGCACGCTGAATGTGCGCGTGGGCGCAAGTTATCTAAAGTGGCAGTATCCGTTTGAGCTGGATGGCATTGACTACGACCCGGGGCTGAAGTTTACGTCTGGCCGGGCGACGATCGACTGGTTTCCGCACCATGGTGCGTTCCACGTCAGCGTTGGTGCGCTCTACTTCCGTAATGCGATTGGTGGATCGGCGAATGTGACTGAGGGCCAGAGCTTCAGCCTGGGCGGGACGAGCTATGTGAACAGCGTTGACGATCCGATTCACGGCACGGCGACGATCACGTACGGCAAGCAGATAGCGCCGATGGTGCTGCTGGGATTCGGCAACATTTTGCCACGGAGCGGCCGACATTTTTCGGTTCCGTTCGAGTTTGGCGGCGCTTATATGGAGCCACCGACGCTGAACCTGAAGCTGAAGGGGACGGCGTGCACGATGCAGGGCTGCTTCAACGCGGCGACGGATCCTGAGGTGCAGGCGAATGTGACCCAGGAGGTGAACACGTTGCAGCAAGATATACGGTTGCTGCAGGTGTACCCGATTGTGTCGCTCGGGCTGGCCTGCCGGTTCTGAGGAGGAGGGCTGAAGTTGGGTGGTTACTTCTTGAGAGGCGTTAGAGGCGCGTCCTCCGACTCCGCTCAGGGTTCCTGAATCAGTCGAAATACAGGGGTCTCTCCGCTCCCGTTGGTCGGTCGAGATGACGGCTTCCAAGTTGTGGGCTTTCGGTCAGGGCTTTAGGTCAGGTAGTGCTGGGGCCGGCTGGGTGGGGGAGATCGATCAGGCCTTCGGGGAGGTCCATGCGGAGGATTTTGGCGGCTGGATCGAAGCTGCGGAGGAAGGCTCGGGTGAAGGGGATCAGGGCCTCGGCGCCGGGGCTGTCGAGGCTGGCGCTACCTTCGGGCGTTTCGCCGCCTTCGGGGCTGGCGCTGCTGCCTTCGAGCGTGGCGGTGTTGCTGTCGTTGAGTCTGACGACGAGAAGGGGGCTTGCGGTGTCGAGGCGGCGGCGGCCGTCGGGGCTGGTGGGGAACTCGACGTCCTGGACGATGCCGACGAGCTGCTCGCGATCGAAGAGGGAGCAGCCGATGAGATCGCTGATGTAGGCGGCGCCGTCTTCGAGTGGGGCGCGATGTTCGGGGGCGACGAGGAGGTCGAAGCCGGCGAGCTGCTCGGCGTCCGCGATCGAGGTGACGCCGGCGATGGAGAGAACGATGCGGCCTTCGTTGCGGCCGTGGGGCATCCAGGTTTCGGTGATGGTGCAGGGCCGCGCCTGCTCTGCGGTGCCGGTGAAGCCGACTGGCGCGAGATGCATGCCGGTGCGGCCGGCCAGCTGCTCAGGAAAGTCGGTGAGCAGCTCGGCGAGAAGCTCGCCTTTGCGGCCCTGGGGCCGGAGCAGATGCGCGAGGGTTATCCACTCCATGGTCAGGGGGCACCGACGGTGCGATGAAGCTGCGGGTAGAAGGTGAGCTGGACGGTGGCGGCGGTGTCATTTTGCAGACCGGTCTTGTAGAGGGGCACCTTCCAGCGTTCGACCTGCACCCAGGTATCGAGTTCGATGTCGGGACGAAGTCGTTTGACGACCTCTGCCTTGAACTGGTTCTGGGTGGTTCCGCCGATGATGAAGTCCTTGGCGGTCTTCTTGTTGAGGTACTCGAGCTGGACCCACTCGTTGCCGCTGAGATGGTAGGTGATCCAGGCCTGGCCGCCCTTGGCTTCGCGGCCCATCCAGTCGCCCATGATGAAGCCTTTGTTGGTGTAGGCCTGGCGCTGCACGGTCTCGTAGTAGGTGAAGGTGCCGGCGATGCTGCGCTGCACGGGCTGATCGGTCATGCTGGACTCGGCGCGGATGTCGAGCTTTCGCAGGCCGGGCACCTGCGAGAGATAGAGGCCGGTGCGGAAGGCGGCGCGACGGGGAGCGCTGATGGGGGTGACGTCGTCGTGGCTGATGGAGTCGAGATAAAGCGTGGCATAGCGAGACACAAAGGGCAGGCGCCAGGAGAAGGTGAAGTCACTGAAGCGAGCGCCGGGATCGTCGCGGGAGAACTTCTCGGCGGAGGTGGTGTCGTTGGTGTCGAAGAAGCCCTTGAGGAAGGTGTGGAGGGTGACTGGTTCGTGGCCCTTGCCGCCGAAGACGATGGTTCGCTGGAAGCCGAACTCGAAGTTACTGGTGGGGCGGAAGGAGAACATCTCCGAGTGGGTGTAGGGGCTGTTGGGGAAGGTGTGTCCTTTGAGGCTGCCGTAGAAGAAGTCGTAGCGGACGGGGCCAAGGAGGCGTGAGACGTAGGGAATGTAGAGCGGTTCCACGCGGTTGATGCGGAACGAATAGATGTTCTCGGCGTTGTTACTCCAGGCCATGGCGCCGCCGGCACCGGGGCCGAGCCAGGCGTCGGACTTGCCGAGCGAGAACTCATGATCGGCGAGGTGGAAGGAGACGGCGGCGTCGACCAGGCGGAAGGGGTTCTGCGCGGGCAGGTTGCCGGCGGGAATGGTGTCCTGCGGGACGTTGAAGCCGATGTAGGGGATGCCGTCGACGCCGGAGAGCTGGTTGGCGAGGGCGGGGTTGTATCCGGTGGTGGCAGGGCCGTGCTGGTACTCGCCGCGGACGTGGAGGGAGAAGCGGCCCCACTCGTTGACGCTGTTGAAGCCGGTGGAGTTGTTGAAGCCGGGGGCGTAGGGGCGGCCGTAGTCGTTGATGAGGGTCTGGCCGATGTGATAGCTGTCGCGCAGAGGGGTTCCGGCGATGCCCATGAGGCGGGTGTAGCCGGAGTAGAGACCGAAGACGGCGCCGCGCGACTCCTGATTGGTGGGCTGCTCGTCATGCAGCTCCTCGAGCATGGCGGCGAGGATCTCCTGGGCTTCGGCGTTGTCTTCGCCGAGGATGTCGTCTTGGGACTTCTGCAGCATGTGCAGCACGGAGCGGCGGGTCCAGGGACGCATGCCGAGGAACATGGAGTCGACGTAGCCCATGGAGTAGAGGCGGGTCATTGCCGGGTAGATCCAGCTGTCGACGGGGATGTAGGTCGAGCCCTCGCGGTCGACGAACTCCTTGACGGTGGGCGTGCCGTACTTGGTATAGCCGACGAAGGGGTTCTGCGGGGTCGCCTGGGCGGGTAGGGGTTCAACGGGGCCGGATCGCTCGGGCGGCGGGGTGGCGAGCGTCTGCGAGGCAGAGGGCGCCTGCGGATCCTGATAGGCGGGCAGGGCGG
>CAXSEC010000005.1:4889-40922 GCA_964236325.1 uncultured Acidobacteriaceae bacterium
GGCATGGCAGATGGCGCCTGGGTCTCGCTTGCGGGTGACGGGGTCTGCGCCGTGGCGGACACAACACTGCACGCAAGCAGGACGGCGGGAACTAGATTGAATCGGATGAGCACTTACACCTCGGCCTGACGGAGGACGTCGCGCTGTAAGTGTAACTGGGGCGGACGGTTCTCAGGCGTGCCGGGTGCCTTTCGCAGCACCAATGGTTTGCTGGCGCGGAAGAAGCCCGCGGGTGCGGAGTTGTGCGCGCAGGACGTCGAAGGCGTCGGGCGGCTGGGTGCTGGTGTCGGCGGGGCTCCAGGAGATGCACTCGATCAGCGCCGGTCCATCGCCGCTGCGAGCGCGCAGCGCGGACTCCTGCATGACGCGGTAGAGGGCGATGGAGTCGGCCGCATCGACGGGCATTCCGGGCACGCCCCAGGTTTGCGCGCGATCGCTGAGGATGCCCTGGGACTGTTTCCGGGACGCTGCGGAGACTGCGGGGAGCAGCATGAGGACGAGTGGCAGATCCGCCCGGCCAGCGATACCGAGCAGCTGCTTCCAGGCGGCTGGGCTGACGGTCCCGCTTTCCACGTACGCCATCACAAGGCCTCGTTGCGCCTGGACACGGAGGGCGGCGGCGGCACCCATGGCGAGCTGAAGGCGATCAAAGGCGACTTCGGGCGACGGCAGGAGACGAACGTTGAGGGCGAGGGTCTGGACGACGCCGGCGGGCCTTGATCGCGGGCGCTGCTGCGCCGCGGCGCTGGCGGGCAGATCACTGATGAGATCCTGCGGCTCGAGCGAGAGCAGGGAGCTGGCGCGGCAGGCTTCCTGTCCGCGCCAGCTGAAGGCCTGGTCCTCAATGGCGGGAGTTGCGGCTCGCAGCGCCTGCATGCCGGCGTACATTCGCTGGAGCAGAGCGTGCGGCACGAGGGGATTCTCCCATAGCGTCGCCTTGACCTTACCTGCCAATGTCTGCCTCCCAGGGGAATGAGTTTGTTTCAGGTGAGGGCCTTATCGAGAAGGCGAGGATCCTGTCGGGATGACCTCGCCTGATTGAGAGGGAATGCTTTTGAAGGAGAGTCTGATTGCGCTCCGAGAGTATAACCACGCGTCCCTCAGCGGCTGAAGCCGCACTTTGTCGAAGCACTTACGGCATGGCTGAAGCCATGCCCTAACCAGGGAACAGTTCTCTCGGAGTGTCCCTAAGCACATCCGGCTTTCTAGGCGCGCCCTTGGGGACCGTTGTTTCGGTGTGTCGCCAAGCGCGTTGGGTTGTTAGGCGCGCGCCGGATCTTTGGCTTCAACATCGAGGCCAAGCTCCGCCAGTGCCTTCTGAGCAACCTGCGGCTGGATGGCGCCCTCGCGGGCCAGCTTCGAGAGGGTGGCGCCGACGATGGCCTGGGCGCTGACCTCAAAGTGGCGTCGCAGATGCTCGCGATTGTCTGATCGCCCGAAGCCGTCTGTGCCCAGCGTGACCATGCGCTGACCGAGCCAAGGTGACAGGCCATCGGGGAGAACCTTCATGTAATCGCTGGCGGCGATGATCGGGCCTCTAGCCCCGTTGAGTGCCTGGAGGATGGTGGGGACGCGCTCCTTGTCGGCCGGGTGCAGCCGATTCCAACGCTCGGTTTCAAGGGCGTTGCGACGCAGCTCGACGTAGCTGGTGACGCTCCAAACATCGGCTTGCACGTTGTACTGCTCGGAGAGGATTGTCTGGGCGCGGAGGACCTCGTTGAGGATCGGGCCGGAGCCGAAGAGCTGTGCGGCGGCTTCGCCGGTTGCGGCTGCCTTCACCTTGTAGATGCCGCGCAGGATACCGTCTGCGACGCCCTCCGGCATGGATGGCATCGCGTAGTCCTCGTTGTACATGGTGATGTAGAAGAAGCAATCTTCGCCCTGCTCGTACATGCGCTTGAGGCCGTTTTGCACGATGACGGCGAGCTCATAGACAAAGGCGGGATCATATGTAACGCAAGTAGGCACAGTACTGGCGAGCACGATGGAGTGGCCGTCCTGATGCTGTAAGCCTTCGCCCAACATCGTGGTTCGGCCGGCGGTGCCGCCCATCAGGAAGCCCTTGCCGCGCGAGTCTGCGAAGGCCCATACCATGTCGCCGATGCGCTGGAAGCCGAACATGGAGTAGTACATGTAGAAGGGGATGGTGGGGATCTTGTAGTTGGCGTAGGCGGTGCCGGCAGCGGTGAAGGAGGCCATGGAGCCGGCTTCGGTTATGCCTTCCTCGAGGATCTGGCCATCGGTCTCTTCGCGATAGCTGAGCAGCATGTCGGAGTCATGCGGCACATACTTCTGGCCTTCGGGCGCGTAGATGCCGACCTGGCGGATGGCGGATTCGAGGCCGAAGGTGCGGCCTTCATCGGGCACGATGGGAACGATGAGCTTGCCGATCTTCGGATCCTTGAGCAGGCCGCGCAGCAGGCTGACGAAGCCCATGGTGGTCGAGACCTCGCGGCCCTTGGAGCCGGCGGTCCACTCCCCGAAGGTGCTGAGTTCGGGTGCCTTGAAGTCGCTGACGGGCACCTCGCGTTTGGGGAGGTAGCCGCCGAGATCCTGGCGACGCGCGTGCAGGTACTGGAGCTCCGGTGCGTCGTCGGCCGGCTTGTAGAAGGCGCCGTTTTTGGCCGCGCCCTCGGGCAGGGGGATGTCAAAGCGCTGCACGAACGCGGTGACGCCATCGTCGGTGAGCTTCTTTTCCTGGTGGCTGGCGTTGCGGGCTTCGGTGGATCCGAGGCCGTAGCCCTTGACGGTCTTGGCGAGGATGACGGTGGGTCCGCCCTTGTGCTCGATAGCGCGCTTGTAGGCGTTGTAGATCTTGAGCGGATCGTGGCCGCCGCGATGCAGCCGCGCCAGCTGCTCGTCGGTCTTGTCGGCGACGAGCTCGAGCAGCTCCGGGTAGCGGCCGAAGAACTCGCGGCGAAGATAGGCGCCGCCCTTGGCCTTGAAGGCCTGGAAGTCGCCGTCGACGCACTCTTCCATGCGCTTGAGGAGGAGGCCTTTGTGATCGCGGGCGAAGAGTTCGTCCCAGTCCGAGCCCCAGACGACCTTGATGACGTTCCAGCCGGCGCCGCGGAAGACGCCTTCGAGCTCGTCGATGATGCGCTTGTTGCCGCGCACCGGGCCGTCGAGCCGCTGCAGGTTGCAGTTGACGACGAAGATCAGGTTGTCGAGGCCTTCGCGGCTGCCGAGGCCGATGGCGCCGAGGGTGTCGACCTCGTCGGTCTCGCCGTCGCCGACGAAGGCCCAGATCCTGCGATCGGTCTTCTCGATGAGGCCCCGGTTTTCGAGGTAGCGCATGAAGCGGGCCTGATAGATGGCGTTGAGCGGGCCGATGCCCATCGAGACGGTGGGGAAGCGCCAGAAGTCCGGCATGAGCCAGGGGTGTGGGTAGCTCGAGAGCGCCGGCTCGCCGCGGAGCTCATGGCGGAAGTTGCCGAGGCGCTTCTCGTCGAAGCGGCCTTCGAGGAAGGCGCGAGCGTAGACGCCGGGCGAGGCGTGGCCCTGGAAGTAGATGAAGTCGCCGGGCTGGTCGATGCCGTCCGCGCCGGCGTATTTGGCGCGAAAGAAGTGGTTGAAGCCGACTTCGAGCAGGGTGGCGAGGGAGGAGTAGGTGGAGATGTGGCCGCCGATGCCGGCGTCTTTCTTATTCTGCCCGTGCACCATGGCCATGGCGTTCCAGCGGATGAGGGCCTCGACGCGCTTTTCGAGCGCACGATCGCCGGGGTAGGGCACCTCGTCGTGCTTTGGGATGGTGTTGAGATAGGGGGTGGTGAGCTCGCTGGCGACGGGAACGCCGGCCTCGCGCGCGCGGGATCGGAGCGCCTCGATGACCTCCGCGCCCTGCTCCCAGTCTGCCGCGACGACATCATCAAACGCCTCAATCCACTCGGCGACTTCGGCGGAAAAGTCCAGCTTTACGGCATCGTCAACCTTTGTTGTCATCGCTTCGTCCCCAGGTATCGATCATTTCGGCCGGCCCTGCTTCGGTCCGGCCGCGGCCAACGCTTATAACGATATAAGCACCGGCCCACATCCGTCACCTTCCCACGCTTGTTCGCGCACAGTAGCCTACTTGCGTTGTGTTAGGGGTAAGCCGGTCCGCTATGAGAAGGTGCGCTGAATGGACGGGATACTCCTTCCAATCCTCGGGGCTCTGGTAAGCGGCGTGCTCGCTTTCGGTTGCCTCATCGTGCGGCGACTCCGTCGCTTCCTGCTAGCCGCCCTTGTGTCGCCGTTCCTGAGCAGCGTTGTCCTATTGCTCGGCGGATTTATCTTGCAGGACATGAATCCAGCTCGTGAATATGGAGCCGCTTACATCCCGACTGGCAGAGAGCACGATCCGACCTCGTGGGATCATGTCTTCTGTTGGTCAGCCACGATCGTCAGCTTCGCCGCAAGCGCCGTCCTGGCTTATGGTGCTCAGCGGCTGGGCCTTAAGCTATTGCAAGATGCAACCGCAGATCGACCGTTCGGAACCTGGCTTTCGGAGCGCAACTGGTTTGGGTTCATCCAGTAAGTCTGCGGAAGAGCTTACTTTTAGCTGGAGTAGTCGGCGTTGATCCGGACGTACTCCTCGGTTAGATCGCAGGTTACAAAGCGGCACTCTGCCTCGCCTCGCCCGAGATGGATGGCGATGGTGTATTCGCGTTTGAACATCTCGGCGTGGGCGGCGGCCTTGTCGTAGTCTTCCACCCGCACGCCGTTCGCGAACACCGGTACATCGCCGATGGTGATGGTCATGCGATCGGCTTCGACCGGCACGCCGCTGCGGCCGGCGGCGGCCAGCAGACGACCCCAGTTTGGATCGGCGCTCGACCAGGCGGTCTTGCAGAGGGGCGAGTTGGCGATGGTGCGGGCGACCAGGTTGGCTTCGGCCTCGGTTTCGGCTCCGGTGATGTGCAGGACCACGACGTGGGTGACGCCCTCGCCATCTTCGACGATCTGCTGGGCGAGCGACCGGCAGACCAGGGTCATGGCGCTGGCGAAGGCTTCGTGGAGGCGCGGGGCGAGTTTTCCGCCGCTGGCGCTTTTGACGCCGCTGGCACCGCTCGCGAGCAGCAGCACGGTGTCGTTGGTGGAGGTGTCACCGTCGATCGATATGGCGTTGAAGCTGGCCTCGACTGCCGGCGCCAGCAGTGATCGCAGATCCTCGGTGTCGGCGGCTAGATCGGTGAAGAGGTAGACCAGCATGGTGGCGTGCGGTGGCGCGGGTGCGGTCTCGACCGGCGATCCGAGCTGCGGGGCGATCATGCCGGCGCCCTTGCAGATGCCGAGCAGGCGAACCTCGGTGCCGTCGAAGTCGATGACGGCGCGCGCGACCTTGCGGCGGGTGTCGGTGGTGAGGATGGCGGTGGCAAAGGCCTCGGCGTGCTCGATGGTGGCGCCCATGGCGACCTGCAGGGCGGGCAGCGCGGCGATGACTTTTTCGACCGGGAAGGGAACGCCGATGATGCCGGTCGAGGAAGGGAAGACCTCGTCAAAGATGCAGCCCATGGCCTCTGCCGTGGCCATACAGGTCTGCCGGCAGGCTGCGATCCCGGCCGGGCCGGTGGCACAGTTGGCGTTGCCGGCGTTGACCAGCACGGCACTGACGCGGCCGCCGGTGCGGGCCAGGTACTCTCGCCCGACGGTCACCGGCGCGGCGACGATGGCGTTGCGGGTGTAGCTGGCGGCCGCAACGCCACCGCCGGCGACCACGACGGCTGCGAGGTCCGGGCTTCCGCTGGTCTTGATGCCGGCACGCACTGCGCCCCAGGTGAATCCGCGGGGCAGGCCGGCGTCCGGATGGTGGGTCTGCTCGGCACGGTTTGCCGCTACGGTCTCTGCTGCGTGTATGCCGTCTGCCATGCAGTTACTTTAGCAAGCGAGGTCGATGTGCTTGGTGCGATCGGGACCTGGTGTGTAGCTGGGTTGTGCCCGGTCAAAGGTCATGGAGCGCTGGCGCGGACTGCCCGTTCGATGTCTCCAGTCGCCTGCGGACACATATAAGACATATCGCTTTCCGCGGCGGTAAAGATCAGGAGCAGCTCGGTCTCCTGCTGCAGATCGGCAGGGGACAGCATCGGGTGAGCCTGGGCGAACGCTTTCAGGAGATGTTCCGCAGGACGCGCCGTATCCTGCAGTGCGGTGTACTTCCGGGTACCGTATGTCGCGTAGGCATAGGCCGCCACCTCAGCGGTCGGCATGTGCGCCAGAACCCCGGTGGAAAGCGCCGTATCCCAGGCGTTCGCCGTAAGAAAGTATCCCGGGTTCTGGACGTCCCGGAGCCGCGCGCCAAACTCCAGCGGGCTTCGTTGCGCCAGGGCTGGCATCGCCTCGCTCAGGCTCTTGAGCGCTGCGTTGTACCTGTTAACGCGGCCGCACTCCAGATTAATGCGCTCGAGGTCGCCAGTCATCTCCTCATGCATGGACTCTCGTGTTTCGCGCAGAAGGTGCCGGGTATGGATCGTCTCGCGCAGGCCCTCGAGCCCAAATGCGATCAGGATCCCCAACGTCACAATGGCGATGTGGATAAGAAAGTCCTTGAAGCTGTGCACAGAGCCTTCCGGCGCGTGGATCTCCATGGACCCGAGTGTAGCGTTTCGCCGGATGGCAGGATACGCGAAGAAGGCGAGGTGACTGGGGTGGAGCCGGGTGCATCCGTACCGAGAGAGAGATGTTCAGGAGGAAGCGATGGGACGATCAGGGCAACAACATGCGGTGCGCGGGATTCTGGCGGGAGTTGCGGGTGGGCTCGCGGCCGCGTGGGTGATGAATCAGTTCACCAGCGGGGCGGGGCCGGCGCTGCAGCATGCGGTGCAGAGTGACGCTGAGAACTCCGAACAGGATAAGCAGCAGGAGCAGACGAAGCAGGATCCGCAGCCTGACGCCACGATGAAGACAGCCGACGCCATCGTCAATACCGTGACTGGAGGCGAGCATCTGTCGTGGGAGGCGAAGCAGAAGGGTGGGCCGATGGTGCATTACAGCTTCGGTGCGCTAATGGGCGGTGTGTATGGCGGGCTGGCGGAGTATTCGTCGCTGGTGCGCTCGGGATTTGGTATCACCTTTGGCGCCGTGCTGTTCGCGGTTGCTGACCTGGTCGCGGTGCCGGCGCTTGATCTCTCCGGATCTCCGAAGGATGCACCAGCTTCAAGCTACGCCACGCCGCTCGCGGCGCATATTGTCTATGGGACGACGACCGAGCTGGTTCGCCGGATCGTTCGAACGATCGTTTGAGGTTTGGGCGATCGAGGAGAGTCGGAGTCGCGGGCCTTTCGTTGGGCCCTGACTTTGTTAGGAGCGACGCTGACCGAAGGCGCGGGAGGTTTCAGGTGTAGCTGTAGTTGAGTTTGCTAACAGGGAGGGTGCGGCCGCTTTGTGAGCTTTCCCTTGCCAGTTCAAGCAGCCTGATCACCCTCCATCCGGCGGCAGGAGTGACTTCCAGGGACCCTGTGCCGAGGATCGCGTCTCGGACGTTGGCGTAGAAGCTGCGGTAGTCGCCGCGTTGTGTTTTGACACGGGACTGAACCAAGGTGCCCGGAGCACTTACCGGGTCGGGCGCGAGGGTCAGTTCGCCCCAGGCGGACTCGGGCTCGTCAAGCCAGGCTTCGTTGGAGGTTAGGTGGGGCACCTTGCCGCCCTGGACCAATGTGGGCTCCTGGAGGTCGACGCCATACTTGCGAAAGCTGCCGTGGGTGCCATGCAGAAGGAAGCGGGGTGCGGCTGCGGCGGCGATCGCGCTGGCGCCGAGCGCGACGCGAAGCCTGCCGAACTGAAGCACGATGTCGAAGGCGTCTTCGATGGCGGTATTGTCTCGCTCGCGGCGAACGCTTGCCGTGATGGTGTCCGGCGTGCCGAAGAGCGCCAGGGCCTGATCGACGAGGTGCGGGCCAAGATCGAAGAGCAGGCCGCCGGTATCTGCAGCGGTCTCCTTCCATGTACCCGGGCGCAGACCGGGACGAAAGCGATCAAAGCGGGAGTGCATAGCGACGACGCGGCCCAGCACCTCGTCCGCGAGCAGCTGTTTGACGGTGAGGAAGTCTCCATCCCAGCGGCGGTTGTGAAAGGGCGCCAGCACGTTCCTGCCGGCTTCCGCCAGGAGTGCCAACTCGTGGGCCTCGGCGGATGTGCCTGCGAAGGGCTTGTCGACGACGACATGTTTGCCAGCCGCGAGTGCAGCTTTGGCGAGGGTGAAGTGCGTGTCGTTCGGGGTGGCTACCACGATCAGATGGATGTCGGGATCCGCGAGTGCCTCGTCTATGCTGCGAAGAACGCGAACACCGGTCGTTGGCTGCGGATAAGCGGTAGCGGCTGAATCTCCGGAACGCTGTACGATCGCCTGCAGGCGGAGCCCTGGGACGGCGGAGACAAACGGCGCGTGGAAGACTCTTCCCGCCAAACCGAACCCGATGACGGCAACCCCAAGTTCATTCATGACTTAGCTTTCTCCCTGCACGAAGCGGACAAACCGAGACCAAACAGCTGAGACGATAGTAGCCAAAAGCAACGCAATCCATACATTTTGAAGATTCTCGAAACGATGGCGCATCCATCACTCTAGCGACGAACGACGGCCGCAGCTGCCGGCTTGCGACGAACTTGACGGGAGCAGGTACGATTACAGGTATGAATGAAAGTGCATTGGTAAGGGCTCTGAGGCGAAGTTCTGTCGCCTTGGCGATACTCGGCTGCACGAGTTGTGGCGCCTTTGCCCAAGGGAGTTCGCCTGCAGGATCGACGAGTGGAACGAGTTCAACGTCGAGCGGCGGCACGGGGGTGACGGTGTCTGCGGCGCAGCAGCAACTGTACTCCGCCGGCGGGCAGGATGGCGCGCAGGTGACGCAGGATTCGTTCAAGGGGTCGTTGACCGAGGGCAAGGCTACGGTAAGCGAGCTTGATCTGTCGCTTGAGGATGCGCTGCGTCGCGGTCTGCGTACCAACCTGGGAGTGATTCTGCAGGCCTCGAATGAGAAGAATGCCAATGGACAGCGGCTGGAGCAGCTGCAGGCGCTGCTGCCGACGGTTACCGCATCGGCGAGCATTGCGGTGCAGCAGATCAATCTGGACACGTATGGGCTGAAGATCCCTGGACTGAACCCGATTATCGGCCCGTTTCAGATTGTGGATTTTCGAGCCTACCTGACACAGAACCTGGTTAACATTCAATCGCTGGAGACCTACCTTGCGGCGAAGCATAACTTTGCAGGCGCGAAGCTTACGGCCGAAGATGCGCGGGATATGGTCGTGCTGACGGTGGGGAACGCGTATCTGCTGTGCATTGCGGATGGAGCGCGGATAGAGGCCGTGACTGCAGAGCTCGCGACGGCGAAGGTGACGCTCGACCAGGCGGTGGCGTCGCACGAGGCGGGAACCAGTCCGCGCATTGATGTACTGCGGGCGCAGGTGGATTACCAGAACGAGCAGCAGAGTCTGATCTCGGCGGTGAACCAGCTGGCGAAGGACAAGCTGGCGCTGGCGCGGACGATCGGGCTGCCGCTGGACCAGAGATTTCGGCTGACGGACCTGGTGCCGTACAAGGCCCTGGACGCGATGGATCCGGAGCAGGCGTTCGCTCGTGCGCTGAAGACGCGCAAGGATCTGGCCGCATCCGCGGAGCAGGTGAAGGCAGCCAAGGCGTCGAAGACGGCGGCGTTTGCGGATCAGCTGCCGGTGTTGAGCGCGAACGGCAACTTCGGGGATATCGGGACGACGCCGGGACACTCTCATGGGACCTTTACGGCTACCGGTGAGTTGTCCGCGCCTATTTTGCAGCTGGCACGAACGCGGGGAGAAGAGGCGGTTGCGGATGCGCAGTTTGAGTCAGCTCGAGCGAACTTGTCTGATGAGATTCAACAGGTGAATGCGGATGTTCGTGACAGCCTGCTGGACATTCAGGCGGCGGCGAAGCTGGTGGATGTTGCACGCTCGAACCTGTCGCTGGCGCAGGAAGAGCTGGATGAATCACAGCAGCGGTTTCGGGCGGGGGTGAGCGACAATCTTCCGGTATCGCAGGCGCAGAGTCAGACCGAGCAGGCGAATAATCAGTACATCAGTGCGCTGTACCAGCACAACGTAGCAAAGCTGTCTCTGGCGCGGGCGATGGGCGTGGCACAGACGAACTTCAGCGACTTTTTGGGAGGTAAATAAGCGTGGCAGAGCAGACAGAACAAGATCAGCAGGGCGGCGGACAGACGGCGCAGATTACAGGGACGGTCCAGATCAAGCCGCAGGGTCAGGGTGGGGATCAGGCGCAGGGCGGTGGTGGCCAAAGCGGCGGTCAGGGCGGTGGTGAGCAGGGTGGCGGCGGCGCGGATCAGGGATCCGACAAGGACGACCAGAAGGATGAGTCGCCGGCGAAGAAGTCGCGTCGAAAGTTCATCATTATCGCCGTGGTCATTCTGCTGGTGATTATTGCCGGCCTGTTCTACTGGCACTCGACGTACTCGGAAGACACGGACGATGCGCAGGTGGACGGGGACCTGTACCAGGTGAGTTCGCGCGTGACCGGCCAGATCACGAAGGTGTATATCGACGATAACCAGAGGGTCGAAGCGGGCCAGGCGATCGCGGAGATTGATCCGCGCGACTCTTTGGTGGCGCTGACGCAAGCGCAGGCGAACCTGGCGAGTGCGCAGGCTGCTTCCAGCCAGGCAACGGTCAACGTTCCGATCACGAGCTTATCGACGCGGACCTCGACGGGCTCAAGCTCGTCTGATGTGCTGAGTGCGGATGCTGCTGTGGCGCAGGCGCAGAAGCAGGTTCAGGCAGCGGCGGCTCGCGTCGATCAGGCACAGGCGCAGGCGATCAAGTCGCAGCTGGACGTGGACCGGTACACGCCGCTGGTGCAGAAGGATGTGATCTCGAAGCAGCAGTTTGATGGGGCAGTTGCCCAGGCGACGTCCGACAAGGCGTCGGTGCTGAATGCGCAGGCGACCTTGATCGCGCAACAGGACGCGGTCCGCCAGTCGCAGCAGCGGCTGAACCAGATGCGTCTGCAGGCAGCTGAGGCACAGAAGAACGGACCGCAGCAGATCAAGGTGCAGCAGGCACGCGCGGAGGCGGCAGAGGCGGATGTGAAGCAGGCGCAGGCGAGGGTTGATCAGGCTCAGCTGAACCTGTCGTATACACACGTCGTGGCGCCGGTTGCAGGCATTGTGAACAAGAAGAATGTGCAGGTCGGGGCGAATGTGGGCGTTGGTCAGGACCTGCTGACGATCGTTCCTGTGACGAACCTGTGGGTGACGGCGAACCTGAAGGAGACGCAGCTGAACAAGATTCAGCCCGGGCAGCGGGTGTCGATCGAGGTCGATGCGTTGCATGGCCGGAAGTTCTCTGGAACGGTGACGCAGGTTGGCGGCGCCACTGGATCTCGGCTGTCTCTTTTTCCGGCGGAGAACGCGACGGGCAACTATGTAAAGGTTGTGCAGCGCATTCCTGTCAGGATCGACTTCACGAACCTTCAAGACGAGAACAAGGACTATGCGCTTCGTCCTGGCTTCTCGGTGGTGCCAACGGTGACGGTGAAGAACTGATTTCTGTAGGTGTTGCGGTGCTGGTTGCGGACGCCCGGTCTTCGGATCGGGCGTTTTCGCGGATGAAGCAGAGCAGGGAAGATCGTTTTCAGCCTGCGCACATCTACAAGGAGTAGCCTGAATCTCTCATGCCTATCGCCCTTGCATTCTTCGTTCAGTATGCCTACGGAATCCTGTTTCTCTGGGTGCTGCTGGAGCAACTGGGCATACCGATCCCGTCAGTACCGGTGTTGCTCACGGCTGGTACGCTGTCGGCAGCGCATCAGCTTCACGCGAGCTATGCTCTCGTCGTTGTGGTGGCCGCTTGCCTGATTGCGGACAGCCTGTGGTACTACCTTGGGCGACGATACGGAGGCGCGGTGTTGCGCCTGCTGTGTCGTTTTTCGCTGGAGGCGTCGACGTGTGTGGCGAAGACGGAGGGGTACTTTACGCGGCGCGGGCCGGTGACGCTGTTGTTCGCGAAGTTTGTTCCTGGACTATCGACGCTCGCGGCGCCGATTGCGGGACAGACGGGCATGCCGTACAGGCGCTTTCTGCTGTGGGATCTGGCAGGATCGGTTTTGTGGGCGGAGGCGTATCTTCTGGCTGGCCGCGGCTTTGGCGATGTGGCGAAGAGGAGTCATCGCTTCTTCCAGTTGCTGAGTCACTTTGCGTTGGGCATCTTTATTCTGCTGGTGATCTCACTGATGGCGTATCGAGTCTGGAAGAACCGGCGATTTTTGCTTGAGATCCGGGCATTGCGGCTGGAACCGGCTGAGCTGAAACGTATGTTGGAGACGGCTGCGGCGCAGGGTAATGCGGCGCCCTTCATTGTGGATCTGCGGCATCCTCTGGACTATCTTCCTGATCCGCGGGTGATTCCCGGGGCGATACGGATTAGCCCCTCAGAGATTGCGGCGCAGAGCGCGATGCTGCCGCGGGATCGGGAGGTGATTCTCTACTGCACGTGCCCGAGTGAGGAGACGAGTGCGAAGGTGGCGAAGCAGCTGCTGAAGCTGGGAATCTACCGAGTACGCCCGCTGCGCGGCGGGTTTGAGGGATGGCGTGACGCCGGGTACCCGCTTGAGGACTACGTTGCGCCGGTGCAGCCGGAGGCTACACTGGCCCCGGCTCTCGCGAGCTAGGTATTGGCGGTTCGGGAGCCTAATCAGCATCGTTCGCGCGGGCGAGGGGCAGCAATTTCTCGTGCCTGCAGCGACGCTGGGCCGCGCACTTGAGCGATGATGGTTGCCATGGCCTCCGCCGTTCCTGTAAGTCACGTTGCGCCTGGCACTGACGCTGCGCCGAGTCGCATCCTGTCGGTCGATATTCTTCGTGGGCTGACGATCGCGTTGATGATCCTGGTGAACGATCCCGGGGATGGTCGGCATACCTATGCGCAGCTTGAACATGCGACGTGGAGCGGTTTGACGCTGACGGATCTGGTGTTTCCGACATTTCTGTTTTTGGTTGGCGCGTCGATTATTTTCTCTCTTGAGAATCGGCTGGCCCGCGGTGAGTCACGGGCGGCTCTGGCAAGGAATATCGTTCGCCGGGCGCTCACGATTCTGCTGATCGACTTCTTCATCGCTCTGTTCCCGTACTTTCACTTCACCCAGCTGCGCATCTACGGTGTGCTGACGCGGATTGCGGTGTGCTACCTCATTGTCGGTCTGCTTTGCCTGGTAACACGACGGGCGGCGCTGCTGTTTTCGCTGGCGATCGCGCTGCTGCTGAGCTACTGGATCCTGATGCGGTGGGTTCCAGTGCCGGGGTTAGGCGTGCCGACGCATGACATTCCTCTGCTTGACCCGGACAGGAATCTGGCGGCGGTGATTGATCGCGGGTTTAGCGCGTTTACCGAGTCCGTGTTTCATACGGGGCGTCTTTATGAAGGCACGCGCGATCCGGAAGGGATGTTGAGTACGCTGCCGGCGATTGCGACGGTTCTGTTTGGGACGTTGGCGGGCTTGTGGCTGCGTCGGTCCACGGCGGTGAAGCACTACGGGACGCTACTCGTTGTGGCGGGCGATGCGACGGAGTCGCCCGCCAACGTGCGGGAGGAGGCTCTGCAGACGCCTGGACGAACGCTGGCGGGGCTGGTGCTGGCCTGTGTTGCTTGTCTCGCGATTGGCTTTGCGTGGGATGCTGTCTTCCCGATCAACAAGCGGCTGTGGACGAGCTCGTACGTGTTTGCGGCGGCGGGCTTCAGTCTGCTGGGATTGTCTGTGTGTTACGGCTTGATCGACACTCTGAGGCTGGAGCGTCGGTCGAAGCTGTTTCGGATGTCGCTGTGGCCGTGGCTTGTCTTTGGGTCGAATGCGATTACGGCCTATGCCGTCTCGGAGCTTTTGATGGAGGCTGGCGGGGTGCTGCGGATGCATGATGATGCGGCTGCGGGTGGCCGGCCGGTGTCGGTGTGGGTCTGGATCTATCAACATTGGTTTGCGCACGGGGGCTCGACCAAGAACACTTCGCTGGCGTTTGCGCTGGGCTATGTCGCTCTTTGCTTTTTGCCGAATCTGTTGCTGTGGCGGAAGCGCATCTTCCTGAAGGTTTAGGCGGAGGCGAGCAGTACTTTAGGCGCGCTTAGGATGAAGAGAGATCGCTAAAGGAGCTGCACGGTGCCGTATACGGATCTTCGGGAGTGGATTGCGCGGTTAGAGCGCGCGAAGGAGTTGAAGCGGATCAAGGTGGGTGTGTCTCCTTACCTGGAGATGGCCGAGATCGCGGATCGTACGGCCAAGCTGGAGCGCGGTGGACGACCGTGGGGCGGACCAGCGCTGCTGTTTGAGAATGTGGTGGGATTTCCCGGGGCTCGTGTGCTGATGAACCAGTTTGGCTCGGAGGCGCGGATGAAGCTGGCGGTTGAGGCCGAGTCGTTTGACGACATTGCGGAGCGCATCCGCGCGTTGATCCATCCGGAGACCCCGGTGAGTCTGCTGGACAAGTTGAAGCTGCTGCCCAAGCTGGCGGAGGTCGGAAGCTTCTTTCCGAAGATCATCTCGGCGAAGGAGGCACCGTGTAAGGAGGTTATCCTGCGCGGCGCGGAGGTCGACCTGAAGCAGATTCCCGTGCTGACGACCTGGCCGGGGGATGGTGGTCCGTTTATTACGCTGCCCTGTGTGATTACGCGGGATCCGCGTTCGGGCAAGCGCAACGTCGGCATGTATCGCATGCAGGTCTACGATGGGCAGACCACGGGAATGCACTGGCAGCGGCAGAAGGTTGCGGCGGAGCAGATGCGCGATCGGATGCGAGCCACTGTGGGTACGGCCGCTGAAGCTGTGGATCTGATGGCGATGACGGGGGGTGGGGTGACGACGGCGCAGAATGCCGGGATTGCGACCGGACTTACCAAGCGGACTGTTTCGGCGATTCGGAATAACAAGATGGAGGTGGCGGTCGCGATTGGAACTGATCCAGCGACGACCTTTTCCGCGATTGTGCCGGCACCGCCGGAGGTGGAGGAGTATCTAATTGCCGGCTTTCTTCGCGGCAAGCCGGTGGAGCTGGTGAAGGGTGAGACGGTGGCGCTCGAGGTGCCGGCGCATGCGGAGTACATCCTCGAGGGGTATGTCGATCTGGCCGAGCTTCGGTCAGAGGGGCCGTTTGGCGATCACACGGGGTTTTACACGATGCCGGACGACTATCCGGTCTTCCACGTGACCTGTGTGACGCATCGCAAGCAGCCGATCTATGCGGCGACGGTAGTGGGGAAGCCGCCGATGGAAGATGCCTGGATGGGTAAGGCGGTGGAGCGCATCTTCCTGCCGCTGATGCAGCTGACGCTGCCAGAGATTGTGGATGTGAATCTGCCCCCGGCGGGAGTGTTTCACAACTTGATGATTGTTTCGATTCGCAAGTCGTATGCGGGGCATGCGCGCAAGGTGATGAGCGGGATTTGGGCGCTGGGTCAGGCGATGTTTACCAAGTGCATCATCGTGGTGGACGAAGACTGCGATGTCCATGACCTGGCGGAGGTCACGCTGCGGACGGCAAACAACATTGATCCGGAGCGAGACATCCAGTTCACGCTGGGGCCGGTGGACTCGCTGGACCATGCGAGCCGTTTGCCGAACTATGGATCAAAGATGGGAGTGGATGCGACACGGAAGTGGGCGGCGGAGGGTTTCAACCGGCCGTGGCCGCAGATGCTGGCTATGCCTACGGAGGTGAAGGAGACGGTGGACGCGCTTTGGGCGAAGCTTGGTATCGGCTAGCCCACTGTCGAGATCGCGCGTTGAGGGCTGGTAGCGTCTTCCTGGTGACCGGGTGCTGCTCTGGTGTGGTGGAGGCGACTCTGGGACGACAAGCAAGAACGGGAGCGGCTTGCTGTGCACCTGTCGCGGAGAGGCTCTAACCCTTGACCACGGCTCGGATGGTTGGAGGTGCGGAGACGGCGGATTTAACGTCCGCATCCTCTTCCATAAGCTTCACGACGGACTGGGTGATCTGCTGATCTACCTGTGACCCTCTCCGCAGCTCTACCGGGTAGCGGACATAGAGCTCCAGGCCGCCTTCGACGAGTTGAAGGCGGGACTCGATGGCGGGCACGGGGATGGCCGTGTCCATCCATGTTTCCACCTGACGATGCTGGCCTTCGATGCGAGCTTTATAGGTTTCGTAGACGGTCTCGACGAGATGGGTAAGACGGTCAGAGGCTTCACTGTAGTTCGTTGTGAGCACCAGCTTGACCGCCAGCTCGTGCCACCCGTATTCGGCGCCAGGCATTTGGCGATAGAGTGGCGTGCCGGATTGAAAGAGGACGGAGTTGGCGAAGACGGCCACGCGGCCGGTGGGCTGCAGTTCAGTCCCGCTGCCGGCGAGCTCCATCATGTAGAAGCGGACCAGGCCGACGTCAATCACGTCACCAGTGACGTTGGCTACCGTGATGCGGTCGCCGACGCGAACGCCGAAGCGGCCGACGATGAAGAAGTAAGCGGCGACGGAGAGCAGGATGGTCTGGAGACCGACGGCGATGCCGGCAGTGATGAAGCCGGCGAAGGTGGCGAGGGAGTTGAACTGGGTGACGAAGCCGAAGATGAGGATGAGACCGCTCAGAAAGCTGATAACGACGCGGCGGGTGACCAGCAGCTGACGGCGGCGGCGGATGTCTTTCACGTAGCGGGTCGTGGCTCGCTGCCAAAGCGAGCTGAGAACGAAGAGGATGCAAAGCGCGAAGGCGATGGTGAGGACTTTGATCAGGAGATGGCGCAGGACCTCGCGATACTCCGAGTCGACGACCGCTCGCCAGGCGAGGAGGTTGGTGCGGCTTTGCTCAATGGCGATGATCTCCTGGGTGAGGGGAACGATCGCTGACGAAACGGCGTTGAAGGTAGAGGTCACTGCTTCGTAGCGAAGCCGCGTGGTCTGGACATCGGATTCGGGCGGGACAGGGGTGGTTGACTTGGGCGAGCCGGACGCGCTGACAGCGATCCCGTTCTGGTCCTCGATCTGCTGCGTGAGAGCGTTTCCGGTGGCGATGACGGAACGAACGAGCTTCTGAAGAGGCGTTCTTAGATCGAGGGCCTGCGTGTGCAGGGTGTCGGAGTCAGCGACCCAGTTATCTATGGCGTGGCGCGTGGCAAGGAGCTGAAAGAGGAGGACGGCTTGTGTACTGACACCGGAGTCTCGCGCGGCGCTGAGGTTCTGCAAGGGACCGGGAACGATGGCACTTGCCTTTCCGGCGCCAAGACCGGGCACACTGCGCTGCAAGCGGTCGATATCGCCGGTCAGACCGCCGGTCGTGTCGGCGTCGGACGCAACTGAGATCTTCGTGATGGCATCGCTCATCTGCTGGTAGAGCTGGATGCCGTCCTGAGTTTCTTCCTGCTGCTGCTGCAGGGCGGCTCGCTGTCTGGGCCTGGCTGTCGCCAGATGCTGATTGATGGTCTGCAACTGTGCATTGAGATCAGCCAGGCGCTGGAGGATACCGGCGCGACTTGGCTGGAGCTTCTGCGCTTCTCCTGCGGTTGGGGTCGCTGGTTCCTTGCCGGTTTGTTTCTCGAAGGCTGCCAGGAGCGTAGCCTCAGCTCGGCTGGACTGGAAGGCGAGATCGGCGATCTGCGTTGTCTGGGTCAGGGCCTGATCGCGGTACAGCATGTCACTCGGTTCGCCGACCTTCTGTATGGGCGCGGTCGCCAGATGGAAGAGACGAACAACGGCGTTCAGGTGGCTGAGGATGGTCGCGTTCTGCTTCTCGGGATCGAAGCCGTTGGGCGGCGGCAGAAGAGTTCCCGCAATGACCGGAGGCGAGGTCGGACTCGCGGCTGGTGTCTGCGGTTTGGTCTCGGCAGGCGAGGTCGTGGGCTGAGATCGGAGCTGTACAGGGCAGAAGAGTGCCAGACAGACAAGCAGCAGAGGGAGCACGCGTCCGTCTGGTTTTTGCAGGCTTCGAGGAGCAAGATGTGTCGCCAACGCGCTGACCTTTAGAGGAACCGTGGGGTGGGGAGTTTGGCCGCGAACGGCTCTGGCACGAGGGTGGGGTCCAGGCCAAGTCTTCGATGGAGGCTTAGTTGACCGTGACGAGCGTGAGCGAGAGCAGGTTACGGACCCAGCGGGCAGGACGTTTATCGCTACTGCTTACGAGTTTGAAGACGCCGTCGGCACCGAGATCATGACCATCCAGGCGAGTCGCGATGAGCACGCTCGACGCACTAAGTTCGGGTTGCACTTCAGAGGCAGAGTAGAGGACGAAGTAGAAGTCGGTACCCTGGGCACGGAGGTAACTGTGCAGGTAGGTGGGCTGAGTTTCTTTGGTAAAGGGTAGACCGGCGAAGGCAAGGAGGTCGGCGAGCGACACACCGCTATAGTCCTCATCGCGATTGGTGTGGCTATTGTGGACCATGAGATGGCTTTGTGGCAGAGCAGCAAGCGCGGCAGGCGAAAGCTGGTGCGAGCTACCGCCGACCGTAAGCGTGAGGGTGGTCGAGCGCTCCGCCGGGGCGTGTTCGCCAGTGGTGGGACTTTGACTTAGGCAAGGCAGAGGCAGAAGCGCAGGCACAGCGAAGGCGGCCAAACAGGCGAGCTTCGTCACACAACGAACGACGATCTTCATCTCGCTATCCTACTGATCTTTCAGAAGGACGTCTTCCAGAAGAATCCTCCGCCAAGGGGACTCCAGCTATACTGAGGTATGTCTATAGTGCGGAATGCCGCGGCGATTGCGAAGGGAATGAGTATCACTCTGAAGGAAGCTTTCCAGCCGACTGAGGTGGAGAACTATCCTGACGGAAAAGGCCCGATGCGCGGCGCCAAGTTCCAACAGCGCTTTCGCGGGAAGCATCAGCTGCAGCGAGACGAGAATGGACTGGAGAAGTGCGTTGCGTGCTTTCTCTGCGCGGCTGCCTGCCCGTCGAACTGTATCTATATTGAAGCCGCTGAGAACACGGAAGAGGTGCGCATTTCATCGGCCGAGCGATATGCGAAGGTGTACAACATCGACTACAACCGCTGCATTTTCTGCGGATATTGTGTTGAGGCGTGCCCGACGGACGCGATCACGCACGGACATGGCTTTGAGCTTGCTTCTCTGAATGCAACGAACCTGGTGATGCGTAAAGAGGACCTGCTTGTAGCTGCTTCTTCCTTGCCGGACAATGTTCGTTCGGAGCAGGACCGGGCCGACGTGTTGTCGTAGTTCCATTACCTGGAACAAAATCGGCGAACGCGGGAGGAGCGATTTGCAGGCATCAGCTCCCTGTGCTACAACAGAGGTATTCCAGTCTGCTTCGGCAGATTTGAATTTCATGCAGAGTGGTTGAGGGACGAGCCCTACGACGCCACGACAACCGGACAGATTACTTCGTACCGGTGTCAACTCTCTCCTGGCAACAGGGAACATGAGATTCGGAGCACGCAGTCAGAAGAGTCCTTTTCGGCTGCACCGTTTCTCCTTTCCTTCCTCCCAGCGTGAGACTACGTCGTAGATAAGCCGGACCCCTCCGCCATGGAGAGTGCAATGGCCTATTCCTGTACGGCATACGAGCTTCGATGTAATGAGTGCGGCAAGTCCTTTGGCAATCAGCCGCTTTCAGCTTGCGACGTCTGCCTGGCTCCCCTCGAAGTGCGGTATGACCTGGAAGCTCTTCGGCCGAAAGTAAGTCGATCTGCCATCGCGGCCGGTCCTTACAACATCTGGCGGTACAAGGCGCTGCTACCGATACCAGAAGGATTCGAACCCGATCTTCCCGTAGGCTTCACGCCATTGATCAAAGCCAAGGCGTTAGGGAAGCGGATCGGTGCGGAGAATCTATACATAAAGAACGATGCTGTGTGTTTTCCTACCTTGTCGTTCAAGGACAGGGTCGTCTCCGTTGCGCTGGCGAACGCTCAGGCCTTCGGGTTTACGACGGTCGGCTGTTCTTCCACGGGGAACCTGGCGAACTCGGTCGCGGCTCAGGCCGCGCGGCTCGGGTTGAAGGCGACGATTTTGGTTCCAGCTGATCTGGAGCCGGCAAAGATCCTCAACACGTTGGTTTATGGCGCTCGGCTGATTCGGGTGGATGGCAATTACGATCACGTCAATCGCCTCTGCACTCAGATCGCGGATGAATATCACTGGGGCCTGGTCAACGTGAACCTGCGTCCCTACTACGCGGAAGGTTCGAAGACGGTGGGCTACGAAATCGCCGAGCAGCTCGGCTGGCGTCTGCCGGATAACATTGTTTGCCCGATGGCCGGCGGATCCCTGATTCGTAAAATACGGAAGGCGTTTGCTGAGCTGATCGCGCTGGGGCTGGTTGAGGACAAGGCAGTACGATTCTTCGGGGCGCAGGCTACGGGATGCTCACCGATCGCGCAGTCGGTGAAGCAGGGGCTGGACTACATCGAACCACAACGTCCGAATACAATCGCGCGCTCGCTCGCGATCGGTAATCCCGCGGATGGACCCGCGGCTTCAAAGATGATTCAAGAGACTGGCGGCTATGCGGAA
Source organism: uncultured Acidobacteriaceae bacterium (assembly GCA_964236325.1). Classification (GTDB taxonomy): domain Bacteria; phylum Acidobacteriota; class Terriglobia; order Terriglobales; family Acidobacteriaceae; genus Edaphobacter. The sequence continues at coordinate 25,320 of CAXSEC010000005.1, forward strand.
GACGTTTCGGATGTTGAGGTGGTCTCTGGCATCCAGGAGCTGGCTGAGACAGAGGGGATCTTTGCTGAGACCGCGGGCGGCGTAACGACTGCGGCGACGGCTCGACTGTACGCCCACGGACGCATCTTGTCGGGGCAGACGACAGTTTCGATCATCACCGGCAACGGGTTGAAGACGACAGATGCTTTGGCTGGGCAGTACCCCACAGAGCGAAGTGTTCGCCCACGGCTGGCGGACTTCAAGACGTACTTAGAGGAGCTAGAGTCAGCCGCTGTGCCTGAGCTGGTCGAAGTAGGAGCTTATTGATGTTGATTCATGTAACGCTGCCAGCCGCCTTCGTCCGGCACACAGCAGGGAAGAAGACCTTCGACTCCGGCGCCGCGAATCTGCAGGGTCTTCTTGCAGAGATCGACACGACATTTCCAGCTTTGGGTTCCCAGATCAAAGATGAGAGCGGCGAACTTCGGCGCTTCATCAATATTTACGTCAACGACGAAGACATCCGCTTTCTAGGGGGCGGAGCATACGCTTTTCAGGACGGCGATGAGGTGATGCTGATTCCCTCTATCGCTGGAGGGTTGTAGAGCGGCAGGGCAGATGTGCGTCGAACCCACGTCTTGGGGAAGCAACGATCGTGTCGTAAACAGGCTCTTAGCAAGAGTACGGAGTTCCGTGCTCTTACAGGAAGAGGCTTTTTATGTTTCTGATTCTTGCGGTTGTTTTGCTTGTTCTTTGGCTTGGTGGGTTCTTCGTGATGCACATCACCAGCTTCGCCATCCATCTACTTATTCTGTTCGCGGTCATCTCGTTAGTGATGAACTTCGTCGTCGGGCGGAAGGCGTAGTCAGTAGCTCTTACAACCATAACGAGGAGCACTGCACAGAGCAGCGCTCCTCGTTAGCTTTATTGACGCGCCTGGGATGGAGCATGCTCGATGGAGGGAGGAATAACTGTGACGAGCGCTTCTGGCGTCTCTTCGGCTAACTCCGGTAGGGCGCTCTCAAGCGCGATCTTGAGAACCTCATCCATCTCTGTTACGAAGTGGAGCTTCATGGAGTTCTTTAGAAGTTCAGGAAGATCTGTGGTGTCTTTGCGGTTCAATTCCGGAACAATCGCTTCGAAGATGCCGGCTCGGTGAGCAGCCAGCAACTTCTCCTTCAGGCCACCGATTGGAAGAACCTTTCCCCGCAGTGTGATCTCACCCGTCATCGCAATATCGCGTCGCACCTTGATCTTGGTAAGAGCACTCGCCAGCGCGGTCGCCAAAGTGATCCCGGCCGAGGGACCATCCTTGGGGATCGCCCCTTCAGGAACGTGGACATGAATATCGAGGTGGCGGTAGAAGTCTTTTTGCAGACCCAGGTGGTGGGATCGGGATCGGATGTAACTGAGCGCCGCCTGCGCTGACTCCTGCATGACCTCTCCCAGTTGACCAGTTGTCGTCAGCTTTCCGCGACCATCGAGAACCTGGACCTCCGTCTGGAGAATGGTCCCGCCAACCTCAGTCCAGGCGAGGCCGGTGACGAGGCCAACCTCACTCTTCTCCTCTGCCATCGAGTCGCGAAACTTTGCGACGCCAAGCAGATCCGAGAGATTCTCCGCGGTGACGGATTCATGATGCTCGGCACCATTCTTGACGACGCGTCGAGCTACCTTACGAGCTACGTTGCCGATCTCTCGCTCAAGGTTTCGAACGCCAGCTTCCCGCGTGTAGCCGCGGATGATTTGCCGCAGGGAATCATCCTCAAAGTCGATCTGAGCGTTGGTTAGCCCGGCACCTTCCCGCTGTTTCTTGAGCAGGTATTGCTTCGCGATCTCGAGCTTTTCAACCTCGGTGTAGCCGTGAAGCCGCAGAACCTCCATACGATCCTGAAGAGGGCCGGGGATGGTGTGGAGGACGTTAGCGGTTGCGACAAACAGGACCTGAGAGAGGTCATATTCGACGTCAAGGTAGTGATCCTGGAATGCTGTGTTCTGCTCCGGGTCCAGAACCTCCAGGAGAGCGCTGGCCGGATCTCCGCGGAAATCCGACGCCATCTTGTCGATCTCGTCCAGCATGAACACCGGGTTCTTGGTACCAGCTTTCTTCATGTTCTGGATGATCTGACCGGGCAGCGCGCCGATATAAGTGCGGCGATGGCCGCGTATCTCTGCTTCGTCCCGTACTCCGCCGAGAGACATGCGAATGAACTTGCGTCCCGTGGCCTTCGCGATAGACATGCCGAGAGATGTCTTTCCGACGCCCGGGGGTCCTACAAAGCAGAGGATGGACCCTTTCGGATTTTTGACGAGCTGGCGGACCGCGAGAAACTCGAGAATTCGCTCTTTGATCTTCTCGAGACCGTAGTGATCCTCGTTGAGGATCTGTTCGGCGTGATCCAGCGAGCGTAGCTCCTTGGAGCGCTTGCGCCATGGGACGGCAAGCAACCAGTCGAGGTAGTTTCGCGAGACCGTCGACTCGGCTGACATGGGCGGCATTGCTTCGAGCTTCTTTAATTCCTGAAGGCTCTTCTCCAAGACATCCTTGGGCATGCCCGCCGTTTCGACCTTCTTTCTTAGCTCGTCAAACTCGCTCTTTTCGCCGCGTCCGAGTTCCTTCTGAATCGCCTTGATCTTTTCGTTGAGGTAGTACTCCTTCTGCGCCTTCTCCATCTGACGCTTGACCCGGGACTGGATTGTGCGGTCCACGTTCAGCTTCTCTATGGCAACATCCAAGGTGTCTGCGACGCGAGTCAGACGCTCTTCAGTGTCAAAGACGTCGAGTAGTTGCTGCTTCTCTTCGATAGAGAGTTGGAGATTCGCCGCAATAGTATCGGCGAGCTTCGCGGGTTCATCGGTGCGAACACTCGCGGCCATCGTTTCGTAGTTCAGCGACTGCTGCAGCTTCACGTACTGTTCGAAGAGCGAGGTCACCCGCTGCATCGTCTGTTCGATCTGCGGCGTCATCTCCTGAGTTACGCCTGCGGTCCGAACGGTGGCTACAAAAAAGCCGTCCTCATCATTGACCTCGCTGGCACGAGCCCGCTCGACTCCTTCCACAAGAACCTTGATGTTTCCGTCCGGCATCTTCACGCTTTGAACGATGTTTCCGATCGTTCCTGTCTGGAAGATGTCACTTGCCGTTGGCTCGTCCACGGAGGCGTCGTGCTGGGTTGCCAGGAAGATCTTACGATCACCGTTCAGGGCCTCTTCCAGGGCGCGGACGCTCGACTCCCGGCCAACAACGAATGGCGTCATCATGTAAGGAAAGATCACCATGTCGCGGATCGGCATCATGGGAAGCTTCCGAACATCTCCGGCGAGAACTTCTTTGGATTGGTTCGTCATAGATCTCCTCCAAATAAGACGTTTGCCGTCCGGGAACGGTGCAATGCCTCATAGCTTCAAGTGATTGTACTTCTTGGATCCGCAGCCTAACGGGTTATGCGGTTTGGATCAATGGGACTCGATTGAGCAGATCAATATCAGGCGCGTGGGAAGTGTCGCGCCGGGTTACTCAGTTGAAAAAAGAGCCCCGCGGCGGCGGAGCTCTTGACTTGCAGGCAAGGTGCGTCGCTCAGCCGGCCTTCTCCAACAAATTGGGGACTGTAAGGGAGCGTTTCTGCACCATCTCTGCAGTGATGGAGAGCTCCTTGACCTTCTTGTTGCCAGGGATGTAGTACATGAGGTCCAACATGAGCTCCTCGAGTATCATCCGGAGACCTCGGGCTCCAACCTTACGCTCGAGAGCTTCGCGGGCGATCTCTCGCGCGGCATCCTCCGTAAAGTTGACCTTTACGCCTTCAAACTCAAAGAGTTTGCTGTACTGCTTGAGGATAGCGTTTCGCGGCTTGGTCAGGATATCGATCAGAGCGGCCTCATCCAGTTCATCCAAGACACCCATCACCGGGAGGCGACCTACAAACTCCGGGATAAGGCCATATTTGAGAAGATCCTGCGGCTGAGCTTGACGCAGCAGCTCGGAATCGCGCTGAGCACGGATAGGAGTCACCTCTCCATCCTTTGGATCTACCTCACCCACAGCTTTGAAGCCCAAGGCCTTTTTCCCAACGCGACGCCCAATTACCTTTTCGAGGCCAACAAATGCACCTCCACAGATAAAGAGGATATTTGTTGTGTCCACCGCGGTGAATTCCTGGTGAGGATGTTTGCGACCGCCTTGTGGCGGAACATTCGCAACGGTTCCTTCGAGAATCTTCAACAGCGCTTGCTGCACGCCTTCTCCCGAGACATCGCGGGTGATCGAAGGGTTCTCATCTTTTCTGCCAATCTTGTCGATCTCGTCGATATAGATAATGCCACTCTGTGCGCGCGTGACATCGCCGTCGGCCGCCTGCAATAGCTTGAGAATGATGTTCTCAACATCTTCGCCGACGTAGCCGGCCTCCGTGAGGGTGGTTGCATCGACGATCGCAAACGGTACATCCAGCATCTTGGCCAGCGTGTGCGCGAGCAGGGTCTTTCCCGATCCTGTCGGACCGACCAGCAGGATATTGGACTTGGCTAACTCCACATCATTGCCGCGGGTCTTGTTCATCTGAACCCGCTTGTAGTGGTTATAGACGGCAACCGCCAGCTTCTTCTTCGTTTGTTCCTGCCCGATGACGTATTCGTCAAGGAATGCTTTTACTTCCTGCGGCTTTGGAAGAGGAGCAGGAGTTGTTCCTGTCTGGGCTTCGCTGCGATCATCTTCAAGGATCGAGTTGCAGACAGCGACGCATTCGTCACAGATGTAGGCCCGAGGATAATCCGACGGAGACGAGATCAGCTTTGCTACGGAATCCTGTGACTTGTGGCAGAAGGAGCAGCGAAGTGAATCGTCGGAACCACGTGATGTCTTCATAGCGATGGCTGTACTCCAGAAGAACGAATGCGGATACGAGTCTCAGTTTACACCTTGCACGATTGGCAACCCGCACGACCCGAGCACCGACGATACAGGTGAGCGCGCAAAAGAAAAGAGGCCTGGAAGTTTCCAGACCTCTTCGTGGCGGACCGTTGCGAGCTACACGCGGGGACGATCGATGATGTCGTCAATCAGGCCATATTCCTTGGCCTGGGGGGCGGTCATGATGAAGTCACGATCAGTATCGCGTTCAATCTGTTCAAGGGACTGACCCGTGTGCTCGGCGGTTTTCTTGTTCATGATCTCTCGGAGACGAAGGATCTCACGGGCGTGGATGTCAATCTCAGTTGCCTGGCCGCTGATCCCGCCCCCCATGATGAGAGGTTGATGGATCAGGATGCGAGCGTTTGGCAACGCAAACCGCTTTCCCTTTTTCCCGGCCATCAGCAGGAAGGCGCCCATGCTTGCAGCCTGACCAATACAGAGCGTCTGCACGTCATTCTTGATGTACTGCATGGTGTCGTAGATGGCCATTCCCGCCGTGATCGATCCACCGGGAGAGTTGATGTACAGCTGAATGTCCTTCTCGGGATCTTCACCGCTCAAGAAAAGCAGCTGCGCAATAATCACGTTCGCAATGTTGTCATCAATTGGAGTCCCCAAAAAGATGATGTTGTCCCGAAGCAGACGACTGTAGATGTCGTAGGCGCGCTCGCCACGACTCGTCTGCTCGATCACCATCGGTACCAGTCCCATCGGTTTCACTACTTTCTCAGCAATTTGCTGCGTTGTTCCTTCATGACTGCGTGGCTTTGAATCAGCTTTGCGGTGCGAGCTTCTCGTAGAGAACTGAACCTGTACGTTCGCGGCGCATCTGCTCGCGAATTCGCTCCAGGCTGCCATCCTTCGCGAGCCGTTCACGAAGCGTTTCGAGCGGCTCTCGCGATTGCAGCGAAAGCATGAGTAGCTCGCGATCGAACTCTTCATCGCTTATCTCTACGTGTTCGGTTTCCGCGAGCTTATCGAGGATCATCGACGCCTTCACCTCGTCAACGGCCTGATCCCGTTGAGCGTCGCGAAGTCGAGCGAAGTCGAGCTTCCGCATGTCTTCTGCCTGCATGCCCTGCTGTGCGAGAGCACGAAGACCTCGGTCCAGACGCGCCTCAATCTGCTGCTGAACAAAGGCTTCCGGCACGGGGAACTGGTAGCGCGCTACAAGCTGCGCCAAGAGCTCATCCTTCGCTCGCCCCTCAAGCGCCTCTTTCTTTCGTCCGGATGCCATCTCGCGGAGCTGAGCTTCGAAGTCAGCGAAGCTCTCGTAGGGACCAAGCTGCTTTGCCAGCTCTGCGTCGCGCTCAGGCAGCAACTTGCGCTTGATGGCCTTTACGGTCACATCGTAGGCGACAGTCTTTCCTGCCAGACGCGGCTCGCCAAACTCGGCAGGGTAGTCCACCTCAAAGCGCAGTTCCTGCCCGGGCTTCGCTCCCATGAGCGCCTCATTAAAGGCGGGGAGAGTGTTTGCGCCACCGACCTCAATCAACACGTCCTCGCCAAGGATGGGTTCAGCCTGGTCCTCTTTCGAAGCCGCGGCGTCTATCTCTGTCGGCGACGTGCTCTTCATCTCTCCCTTAAACTCGATCTCCGCCCAGTCACCCTGAACCAGAGGACGATCTTCCTCGACCGTCTCTACCGTGGCATATCCCTCGAGCACGCGATCCAACTCCGCGGTGTACTCAGCCTCTGTGAGTGCTACGTCCGGGCGCTTGACGGTGATATCGCCATAGTCGCTCACCTCGAACTCAGGTCGCACTTCAAACGTCGCCGTGAACCGAAGAGGCTGGCCATCCTGAAGAAGCAGATTCGTGACCTGCGGCTCGGAGACAGGGAGCAGCTTCTGCTCATCGAGTGTCTGGCGAAAGCGCGTCGTCACCAAGCCCTCGAGAACTTCCTGACGAACCTCTTTGCTGAACTTCGACCGGACTACAGACTCGGGAACCTTCCCCGCACGGAAGCCCGGAATGCGAGCGAGCTTCTGGTACCGCTTGATCACCTTACGGAAGCTGCTAGACACCTGCTCAGCATCAGCTTCGACGCTGATCTCCCGCCTTAGTTCAGGATTCATCGACGGTGCCGACGCCGGGTGAGCGTAAGTATGTTGGTGCGGTTCAAGCGCTGTCTGGGTCTCGGCTGCCATCTCTGCCGGCGCGGTCATCTCTGTGGTTTCAGTCAAAGTCATGCCTTCCAGGGAAAGGAGTGCGCCTCGCAACGTACCGCGTGGTCGCCTAGCCCCATCTCCCACTGTACGAGCCTTCTACCGGGAGGGTCAACCGACCGGAGTGAGGGTGAGGTTGAAGCGCGCCTCGAGTCAAGCCGAGCGCCGATGCGAGCTGACGATGAGTGCTGGGGTACAAACAGAAAGGGCCCCGGAGATACCGAGGCCCCAAAGGGATGAGACGTTTAGACAAGAGAGAGAGCAAGTCCACCAACTCGTTCATCGCCGTCTGACGAGATCGGCCGATAGAAGAGCTGGTTGTTGTCCAGATAGACCTCAAGGAATGCTGGGCGCTGGCTGATTCCGCCCGCGATCAACGCCTCGGATAGCGGATCTTCGACATATCGCTGAAGAGCGCGACGAAGCGGTCGAGCTCCATAGCTGCGATCAGTAACCGTCTTTTCGAGAATCCACTTCTTCGCCTCGTCGTTGACACTCAAGGTAATTGCCTTATGAACGAGGTTTACGTTGAGCTGTTGCACCAGCAACTCCAGGATCTGCATGAGATCTGCATCACTGAGAGCGGTGAAGATGATCACTTCATCAAGCCGATTGAGGAACTCAGGATTAAAGGTTCTCTTAACCTCTCCCTTGACCATCTCCTCCATCTTCTCGAGGACAACATCTTCAAGCCGCGACTGGAAGCCGAGACCCTCGCGCTTCATGAGGTGCTTCGCGCCGATATTTGACGTCATGATCAAGATGGTGTTCTTGAAGTCCACAGTGTTGCCGAGACCATCTGTCAACTGACCATCTTCAAAGACCTGCAGCATCAGGTTGAAGACGTCTGGATGTGCTTTTTCAATCTCGTCCAGAAGGACTACGGAGTAGGGGCTGCGCTTGACGCGCTCCGTCAGCTGGCCGCCTTCTTCGTAACCTACATAACCCGGAGGCGAGCCGATCAGCTTCGAGACGGAGTGCTTTTCCATAAACTCCGACATGTCGAAGCGGATCAACGACTTCTCACTGCCGAAGAGGAATTGAGCAAGCGTTCGGGCCATCTCCGTCTTACCGACGCCTGTAGGCCCAAGGAAGAGGAAGCTGCCGATGGGACGAGCCGGGTTCTTCAATCCAGCACGCGAGCGACGAATGGCGCGAGCGAGGGCGCTGATCGCCTTTTCCTGAGAGATCACACGCTTGTGCAACTCTTCTTCGACGCGCAGCAGCCGCTGTGTCTCCTCCTCCTTCAGAGAGGTAATGGGGACGCCGGTCCAGCGACTGACGACATCTTCAATGTCCTCCCGCGTCACGATTCCGGCAGAAGAGTCGTCCAGATGGTATTTATCTCGAAGTACGCGAAGATTTTCCCGCTCTTTTCGCTCCTCATCGGAGTAGAAACGGGCCTTCTCAAACTCATGGTTGGCAATCGCATTTTCCATGCGGTGCACGATGAACTTGATGCGCTTTTGTACCTCGGTAAGCTCTTCGGGCAGAGAGGTCTGTCGCAGCTTTACGCGTGCACCGGCCTCGTCGATCAGATCGATTGCCTTGTCGGGCAAAAATCGATCTGGAATATAGCGGCTTGAGTGCGATACCGAGAAGGAGATGGCGTCATCCGTGTAGCTGACGGCATGGAACTTCTCGTACTTTTCCTTGATGCCCATGATGATCTTGATGGCATCTTCCTCGTTCGGCGGGGGCACTTTAACTGCCTGAAAGCGGCGTTCAAGGGACCGGTCTTTCTCGATCGATTTGCGATACTCCGCCGGGGTCGTTGCACCGATGCACTGGATCTCGCCACGGCTAAGGGCGGGCTTCAGGATGTTTGCGGCGTCGAGCGAACCCTCGGCGGAGCCGGCACCGACCAGCGTGTGCAACTCGTCAATGAAGACGATGGAGTTCTGATTCTCCATCAGTTCCTTCATGATCGTCTTCAGACGCTCCTCAAACTGCCCACGATACTTCGTACCGGCAACGATTAGGGAAAGATCAAGCGCCAAAACCTTCTTGTCGGCGAGGAAGCTGGGCACCTCGCCATCGGCGATCTTCTGGGCAAGCCCTTCGACGATCGCCGTCTTTCCTACACCCGGCTCGCCGATGAGCACAGGGTTGTTTTTGGTGCGGCGGCACAGAATCTGAATCACGCGATCCACTTCCGTGTCACGTCCCACGAGAGGATCCAGTTGCTGATCGAGCGCCGACTGAGTGAGATCGCGGCTGAACTCAGCGAGCATGCTCTGCTCCTGCCGGCCGCTGCCCTGCTTGCCCTGTGCCGGCGCCTTCTCCTGCGTCGTTCGCTGCAGCTCTTCCCGGATGGTGGGAAGGCGAAGCCCCCGCTCGGTCAGGATTTCGGCAGCAAAGCATTTCTCCTCGCGAAGCAGGCCCAGCAGCAGATGCTCCGTACCAATGTGCTTATGGCTGAGGCGCTCTGCCTCTTCGGCAGCATAGGCCAGCACCCGTTTGCATTCGTTGGAGAGCGGAAGGTCGACCGAGGTTGAGACCTTCTCGCGGATGGTTGTATGTTGTTCAATCTGCTTGCGAATCGATTCCACAGACGTATGCGACCGCAAGAAGCGATTCGTCAGTGCCTTGTCCTCACGCAGGAGTCCAAGCAGGAGATGCTCGGTCTCGATATAGGGTGAGCCGAATTGACTCGCCTCGTAGCGCGCGAAGAAAATTACGCGTCGCGCCTTCTCCGTATAGCGTTCGAACATGTTGTTCCTTTCGAGCCTTTAGCCCGGCTGCAGATGGCCAGCCGCTACTGATGCTGCAACACCCCAATCCACTTCAAACCGGGGCACCCAGGTTGCCCCCGCGGACAACCATCCTGCACCTCAAGTGTAGACCTCTGCAACGATGCATGAAGTCGAGGCCAAACTAAGGTCACCGTACCGTAAAGCTGGGTTCTATCGTGTGCAAAAGTGAGGCGCCATCCCACTATGGTGTAATCCTTGGTACCTCTCCCGCTGTGCACCGTTTGGCTGGCCTTTGCGGATCAGGCGGTGTTCAGCCTTCCGTTACGCAGCAGCAGCATGCGGTCGCAACGCTGCGCAAACATCCTGTTATGTGTCACTAAGACGCTGGACAGAAGATGGGACGCGTGCAGTCGCTGCATCAGGGTGAAGATCGCTTCAGCGCTTTCCTCATCTAGATTGCCGGTAGGTTCATCCGCCAGGAGAATCTTGGGTTCAGTTACGAGTGCCCGTGCCAGGCTGACACGCTGCTGCTCACCCCCGCTCAACTCTCCGGAACGATGGTGAAGCCGGTCTGCCAGGCCCACCTCCCCGAGCCAGTGTTCTGCCTGCGCGAGTGCCTCCTGGTGACGCATCTCTCGGGCCAGCAGCGGAAGCGCAGTGTTTTCAAGCGCGGTGAACTCCGGCAGCAGGTAGTGCGCCTGCCAAACGTACCCGATCTCACGATTGCGGTACCGCGCCGCCTCTCGCCGTGCCATTCGGCTGAGAGGTTGTGCACCGAACCAGATCTCTCCTCCGCTGGGATGATCGAGTGCCGCAAGCAGGTGCAGCAGCGAGCTCTTGCCGGCGCCACTCTCACCAACGATGGCGACCATCTCGCCGACATGCAGTTCAAAGTTGAGGCCGCGAAAGAGTTCCAGGCTGGCACCACTGCCTTGCGCCGGACACGCGTAGCTCTTGGTGAGGTTCTCTGTCCGAAGCAAAATCCTCCGTGCACCAGCTTCACTCATAGCGAAGCGCCTCTGCCGGGGAGATGGACGCGGCGGATCCGGACGGATAGAGGGTCGCCAGCAGGCTGATCCCCAAGCTGACCAGCGCAACCAGAACGCCATCGCGAAGCCGCACAGCAAACGGCAGGTAGTCGATCGAGTAGACGGACGCATCGAGGTGGATAAAGCGGAAGTGGGCTCCGGCCCAGCTCACGCCGTAGCCGAGAAGCATGCCAAGCACTGTGCCGGTAAGCGAGATGAGCAAGCCCTGCAGCAGGAAGATGCGCCGGATCTGATCCGCCGTGACACCGAAGCTCATCAAGACGGCAATGTCGCGCGTCTTTTCCATGACGACCATCGTAAGGGCGATCAGAATGTTGAGTGCCGCGACGCACACGATCAGCGTCAAGACGATGAAGGTGACGATCTGTTCGAGCTTGAGCGCTCGAAACAGTTCGCGGTTCTGCTCCATCCAGGTAGTCGTCTGGAAGCCGGGACCTGCCTCCTTTGCAACCATATCGCCGACCTCGCGGGCTCGGTAAAGATCATCCAAACGCAAGGACACAACAGAGATCAGGTCCGGCTCTGAGAAAAGTCGCTGCGCGTCTGACAGGCGCGTGAACACATAAGCCTCGTCATACTGGAAGAAACCCGAGTGGAAGATGCCGACGATGCGGAAGCGCTGATAGCGCGGCACGAGCCCGAGTGGGGTCAGTTCGCCCTGTGGGCTCGTGACGAGTACGGTATCGCCCACCTTGACGCCCACGTCCATAGCTAACTCCTGCCCGATGACCAGGGGAGGCGCGATGGTCGACGTGCCTGCCGCTTCTGCGGAGGTTTGTGGAGCCAGCTCCGCGGCACTTCCTTCGCGAACCGACTGCAGCAGGTCCCCTACCTTCATCTGGTCTGCAGGCAAAATTCCCTCAATGAGGGCCCCGCCGCTGCGCGCACCATGCGAGAGAAGGACCTGTCCATACAACCCGGGCGCCGCTGCGCGAACGTGGGGGATGGACCGAAGACGCTCCAACAACGGTCGCCAGTCGCGGATGCCGTCCGCCGATACACGCATAAGGGAGACGTGGGAGGTAGCCCCGAGAAGACGCTCCTGAAGATCCCGTCGCATCCCGTTTGTGATGGCCAGCGCGATGATGAGAGATGCGACACCAGCGGCGACTCCGGCGATTGAGATGAGGGTCACGATCCCGATCACCGCCTGGCGCCGCTTGGCGCGAAGATACCGCAGGGCTATGAAGAGCTCGAAGCGCATGCGCTAGCGAACCCTCGTCTTGACGCTGACCATATTTTCCGCGCGGTCGTAGACCCTGACTGCCAGAACGTGCTCCGCCGCGCCTGCTGAGGACGTGGCTGCCGATCCATTCTTTGGCGGCAGAGCGGATCGTGCAGCGTAGCGCTCTTCGAGGGAGTCGGACAGATCTCCGACTGGTTCCACGTATTGCCAGTCTTCGCCATCGATCGAGAACTCGGCATGCGCGATGGGTGAGGTGCTGTCGCGAACGTCCAGCGACCATTGGATGGAACTGCCATCCATACGCGCTGCGAGCGGACCCGGCACTGGCGGTGTGGTGTCCACCGTGAAGGGCGCGCTGATCCGTTCTCCCGCCAAGGTATCCGCTTCGGTATGCTGGGGCGCATCCTTCGCCACGACCTTGACCTCGTAGCGCCCATCGGGAAAAAGGGACGCATCGAAGCTAAGAAAATGGTCGGAGATCTTCTCCTTGAGCAGCCGCCATGCCGTCTCGCCGACGCCTCGATACCATACCGAGAAGATGAGGTCATCGCCATTGTCGTCGTGCGCGCTCCAGCGAAGGACTATGCCTGTTCTATCCTTTTGCGCCGTCAGCGGCGCGCCGGCGCTCTCCTGCTGCACGACGTTGATGGTCTGCCCCTGACTCGCGCCGGGAAAGACGATCTGCACGGAGGGTGTTTGCTGCTGCGCGGGATTCGCCGTCACGCGCGCACCGGTTGCGACGACGAGGTCATCGACGACCGGGGCTACGTTGCGTGGAAGATAGTTCATGGTGACAGAAGCTATGGATCCGCCCGCATGAAGGTCGGCCCGCCACTGCGCATAGCGGCCGCCGGGTAGCGCAGGTGTCTCCGCTCCTCGCGCCACCGGCACCCAGGCGCTCCAGCCTTGCGCCGTGTTGGGGACGTTACCTACCCTTGCAAACAGATCAGCGCTGGCAGCCGTCGCTTCCACCGCTACTTCGCCCCATTTCGCATATTGGCCCGCGTCAAAGACCTCGCTCGTATATTGCATCGTCGCGGCCGGACTTTGCAGCCGGAGGATCTTGCCGCCGTTGCTCGATCCGAGGAGCATGCCGGCGGGTCCTGTGATCATTGCTGTTGCCTGGGCAGCCTCGATCCGGGCCACGTCGGTAAGTCTCCCCGGGATCGCCGGATCGATGGCGTAGATCCTGCCCCGGTTGCCGGTCGCGGCCAGAACCTGGCCACCCTGCAGCGCGAGCGCATACACAACGTCGTCCTTGAGTGTGACCAGGCGCTCCGGAGTTCCGTCTGGCGCGATCCGGTCGATCTCCGAGCCGTCGGTGACCACACCGTTTGCACTGGCAGCGCCCCCGGATCCGGGTTGTAGCAGGGTTATGGAGACGCCGACGGCGCCGGTCACGGGAAGTGGCGGCAGGGAACTTGGCCCCTTCGCGCCCACGGCTGCCGCATAGAGCGATCCATCCTGGCCGATCGCCATGGCGGTGATCTCACGATGGCCGGACGCATACGCCGCGAACGGTTCCGCGCCAGGATGCCGTGTGTCGAAGCGGTAGAGGATGCCGGCGCCATCCGATCCTGCCCAGAGAACCCCGCTCCGGCCGAGTAGAAGAGACCGAATGTGTCCGTCAGCCGTGCGAAACAGAAGCTCAGGCTTGCCGCCAGACTTCGGCGCGATGCGGTAGACGGCCGCAGGCGAGCCGGTCGCTACGTACACGGCGCCATCGTCAGAGACGGCCATATCCCAGATGTACCTGGGCTTCTCGGCCGTGGAGGCGGGATCGAAGAGTACGTGCTGGCCACTGCCATCGCCGTGTAGTTGATACACCTTGCCGTCCGTCGACGTTGCCACAAGGATTGATCCATCCGGCGCAGTCTTCATGGCTTGCACGGCTAGTTCTTTGCCGGAAAAGATCTTCTCCTCCGCGCCATCTGGCCTGAGGCGGAGGACCGCTGCAGATCCTCCCCTGTCCCCGCCCAGGCCTGCGAAGACAACTCCACCGGGTCCCTCTGCAAGCGACCAGATGTAGCTGTCGGTCGCCGTGTACAGCACGGTGGTAGATATACCGGCTTCCAGTCGGCCATCGTTCCTGATGGCGACACCTTCGGCGGTTCCACGCTGCAGGTCCTCGTAGCGATCGACGGTCCACTGCCTGGTTCCTTGCGCGACGAGCGGCCGCGGAAAGGCGACATGCGCCACCATCATGACCGCAAAGACCGTAGATCGACTAAAGAACCTTCGTGCGTGTTTCGCTCGCATCATCTCCCTCTCACCAGAACACGTCGCTCTCACCGCACCAAGTCGCTCTCACCGCACCACGATCGTCAGCACCTGTGACCCAGACACCGCGTCCTCGACCGCTGAAGATCCAAGCTCCACTACGCTCTCACCCGTAAGTCGAAGGCGCTGTGTGTCCTTAACTGGCTCCAGCACGTTTGCCAGCGAGAGCGGGACCTCTGCCAGCGGTGCGGCGTCAACAAAGGCTTCTGCCTGGTGCGTCAACGCCGTCACGTAGATCCGATTGTTCGCATGCGCTCGATTCAGGCGGGCAACGGTATCCGGCAGACTGAGCGGGTGGCTCGAGCTTGATTCCGTCAAGCGGTCCAGGGTGGCGCCATCGCTCACCAGAAGTCGCAGCGTCCCCGGCTCGAGCGTCTGCGGCAGCGTCACACGGGTACTTATCCGGCGCGCGGCTTGCTGGTAGGGCTGGATCACGGCCTCGACTTCAACGGTCTGGCCCGCACGCATCTCGAGCAGGTTCGTACGCGCGGTCTCAAGGGTCGCGGTGCGGCGGCGTCCAGAGTACGAGATGTGAAGATCCACTCCGGTCAGGTGCGGTTGGTCCTCCGTGTTGCCGAACAACTGGGAGAGTCGCTCACCGATCGCCAGGGCTGCGTCGACGGCGCCAGAGTTGAACCCGGATTGAGCGTTCCATCCCTCGATCTGGACCGGCGGCAAGGAGATCTCTTTTACTCCTCCGGGCTGGCGGGCTGACACAAGGATCCGGCCATCCAGCTTGTAACTCGCGTCCGCCGAGCCGGTCTGTCTCTGCTGCAGACACTGGTACACGGCAGCCATCATCAGCGGAGGCGTCAGTTCACGATGATTGGCCACCGAAAAGTGCATCGTGTCCGTCGGCTGCTGGTCATCCGCCGAAGAGAGCGTCACGCTGACCGGAATTATTTGTGCCTGCTGCCCTAACCGTCCAAAGATCGCCGAAGCACGATCCTCGGTGAAGGCGCCGACAACCTCGGTAGCATTCACGATCTTGAAGGAGTTCAATGGACTTGCAAGCGTCGCCAGCACCTCTGCCTTCGCCATCGGCACATCGATCTCGCCGGATTGCGTGATGGGATGGCCGCAGGCGAGAAGTTTGTCAGCGTCGACATAGGAGACGGTGCAGGCCGCCGCAACCGAGAGATCACCTCCAACCAGCACCGCGCTGACAACGCTTCCCGGCTGCAAAGGCTCTGACTGCCGCTTCTTCGGATCCGCACCGCCAAGACCGGTCACCGGGGCCAACCCCATCGCTCTGAAGCCATCGCCAAAGCGGGTGACCGTCTCCTGACTGAAGCCGCTGAAGACGAGAGGTGCCTCCATCGCCTGCAGGTCAG
>CAXSEC010000005.1:40932-49890 GCA_964236325.1 uncultured Acidobacteriaceae bacterium
GCCTGCACCGTGCTCGGGCTGTTCGCCACCTCGAGCATCTGGGCGATCGGCGTGATACCCGCAATTGGTTCCTTGCTGAACTGCCCGATCCGGTAGCTCAGAGCCCCCAACAACTTTCCATCAATGTACACAGGGCTGCCGCTCATGCCTGCTACGACCCCCGTGTACTCTGGCCTGGAGCCATGAAGACGAGCCAGTATCAGATCGCGTTTCGGCCCGAGAGCATTGCTAAGCCGGCCGAGAATCTCTACCGACATGGCCTCGGGGCGCACCCCCTCAAACACCGTGTAGGCAGTACCCATCTGCCCGGGCTTGACCGCATCGAGCGGAAACAGCACTGTCTTTGCCGGCGGGCCTGCATCCGGAGACTGGGCCTGAGTAGCCGCGCACGCTCCGAACACCAACCAACCAAGAGCAGTCAGAAGTGCGGCCAGAGATGTGCCTAGTAGCGTCCTCTTTCGCAACGTCACGTCTACAGACTAGAGCCTCGGGCGTCTTCCGGAAAGTTGGCCCGTGCGCATGATGGCACAGCGCGAACATCCTGTTTTCGAGCCGGAGTACATTAAAGATGATGCGTCCTCGACCACTGCGCTGCCGGCTTACCTTCTCCCTGATCATCGCAGCTGTGTTTTTTCCAGGCCTTGCCTTCACACAGGACGCACCAGGGGCCGCGCCGCCTGCACAGCAGGGAACTCCTGACGCCGGTCCGCAGACCGATGATGGTCCCATTATTCTGAAGAAGAAGAAAGAGCCGGCCGATGCGCCTCCGCCACCCGCGCCGGAAGAGCCAAAGGTCAAGAACCCGAACAACGAGACCTACTCGATCCGGGTTGATGTGCCGATCGTCAACCTGGATGTCAACGTCATCCTGGATAAGACGCACCAGTTCGTTCCAGGCTTGAAGCAGTCGAACTTCGCGGTCATCGAAGACGGCGTGCCGCAGAAGGTTCAGAGTGTTCGCATCGCACAGACTCCCATCACGGCAGTTCTGCTGCTTGAGTTCGCGGCAAACAGCTACTACTTCATCAACGACATGCGGAATGCAGCAGGTACCTTCTTTCGCACGCTGCGGCCGGACGACTATATCGCGGTCATCACCTACGATCTCCGCACGCACATCCTGACTGATTTCACCAACAACAAGCAGATCGTGGCCGATGCCCTGAGAAGCCTCACCATTCCCGGCTTCTCCGACACCGATGTCTTCGACGCCCTGTACGAGACTCTGGATCGCGTCTCCCGCATCGAGGGACGAAAGTACATCATCCTGATCGGAACGGGCCGCGACACATTTTCGAAGCTCACCCTGGACAAGATGCTGGCCAAGGTGAAGGCTTCGCAGGACGTCACGATCTTCTCGATCGGCACCGGCGCCTTTGTTCAGGAGATGGCCGACTCTCGGGGCCGTATGGGCGGGAGTCAGCGGATGGACTACCTGCAGGCCGAAAATCAGCTCAAGACGTTTTCGCAGATGACAGGTGGTCTGTACTTCAACCCGCTCTTCCAGGGGGCTCTTCCAGATGTCTTCCATGAGATTGATAACTCGATCCGGAATCAATATGTCCTGACCTACCGTCCGACGAACACTGCAAACGATGGAAGCTACCGCCGGGTCAAGGTCGAGCTGGTCGACAATGAGGGCCACCCATTGCGTATGCAGGATGAGAAGGGTAAGTCGCTTAAATACTCGATTATCGCGCGCGACGGCTATAAAGCGAAGCTTCCCGTCGAATAAAGAACGAGTCGTCTACTTCTTTGCCAGCTCCGCGGCTCGCTGGGTCGAGCGCTTCACGGCCTTGATCAAGGTGACTCTCAAGCCACCCTTCTCCAGCTCCAGAATCCCGTCGACGGTGCATCCGGCAGGAGTCGTCACAGCATCTTTGAGCAGGGCCGGATGAGATCCTGTTTCGAGCACCATCTTGGCCGATCCCAGGGTTGTCTGTGCAGCAAGCAGCGTCGCTACATCTCGGGGCAGCCCAACGTTTACGCCAGCTTCGGCAAGCGCCTCAATGATGATGTAGAGAAACGCTGGTCCTGAACCGGAGAGCCCGGTAACCGCATCCATATGTTTCTCATCGACCACGACGGTTCGGCCGACAGCGGAGAACATCCGGGTCGCTAAAGCGAGCACGTGTTCACCGCAGAAGTGGCCGCCACAGAGTGCCGTCATGCCTTCGCCCACGGTGGCTGGCGTGTTTGGCATGGCACGCACCACCGCGATCTCGCAGCCCGCTGCCTCTTCTATCATCTCGGTCCTGACCGAGGCCGCCAACGAGATCAAGACCTTTCCCGGACGCAGCACTGGCCTAATCTGCGTAATCAGTTCGGCAACCTGCACCGGTTTCACGCCGAGCAAAATGACGTCCGCCTTCGCGGCGGCCGCAACATTATCCGTACCTACATCAAAGCCCCATCGTGCGCCGAGCGATTGCGCCCGATCGGCGTGCCGAACCGTCGCAGCGAGCTGATCCGAACGCAGAAGCTGGTTTGCTTTGAAGGCATCGAGAAGGATGCCTCCCATCTTCCCCGCGCCGAGCACGGCGACATGGAGGCTGGCGAAAGCGTCTGGCGAGCTTGTCCTGGCAGCCATAGCAGCAGGCTATCAGAGCTGACGATGAGCGCTCATCACCTCGCCAAGCCATATTGCAGCAAAGTGCCATCGGCTAAAGCGTCTACAACCCACAAGAGGCGCCGCGGAGGCGCCTCTTGCCGCATGGACGTCCTGTGCTAAGCCGTTGTTTTTACGCAGTACGTGTCGAAAGCACGCTGCAACTCCTGAGCGATGACTGGCGCGGTTGATGTCTCAATCGCCGATCGTTGCATGAGGTACACCAGCGCACCATCCCGCAGGATCGCGATTGCCGGTGATGTCGGCGGATGACCACCGAAGTAGCTCCGCGCTCGATCGGTCGCCTCCCGATCCTGCCCGGCAAAGACGGTGACAGACTGGTCCGGCGTGGTGCCGTTCTGCATCGCGAGGCGGACGCCTGGACGCATCTTGCCCGCCGCGCAGCCGCAGATGGAATTGACCACAACCATCGTTGTGCCCTTTTGCGCCAGCGCAGCATCGACCTCGGCAGCCGTCCGGGTCTCCTGTAAACCTGCGCGCGTCAGTTCCTCACGCATTGGAATCACCATAATCTCTGGATACATTGCTCCCCCCAAGTGCGGCCGGGATGACCGCGTCTTTATTGTACCGGCCATCGTTGCGGACATGCCATTGGAGATCAGGAACAGCCTGCGCAGCACGATTGACTGCGGTACTCTCAGTCACGTGATGAAGTTGCAGATCCAGGAACATGTAGCGCTCGCTCCGTTTACCAGCATTGGTGTCGGCGGTTCAGCACGTTTCTTTGCGCGCATCGGGACCGAGCAGGAGCTGGAAGAGGCGCTGGCCTTCCAAAAGCACAACGGACTTTCTTTAGCCATCCTGGGCGGGGGATCAAACCTCCTGGTTCACGATGAGGGCTTCTCGGGGCTGGTGCTCCATCTCGCGATTGAGGGACCGATAGTTTCTTCAGAGGACGCTGGCGAGGTTCACTACGATGTTCCCGCAGGGACGTCCTGGGACGACTTCGTACAGCTCGTCTGCAGACAGAACCTCAGCGGCGTGGAGTGTCTCGCCGGCATCCCTGGGCTGACTGGCGGCACACCTGTACAGAACGTAGGTGCCTACGGGCAAGAGGTCTCGCAGACGATTGAACGCGTTCGGGTGTACGACCAGAAACGCAGTAGCTTCATCGAGTTAACGGCTGAAGAGTGCCGATTTGGCTATCGGAGCTCACTGTTCAATTCTTCGCCACGGGATCGCTATCTGGTCACACAAGTCCGCTTCAAACTGAACAAACACGCCCAGGTGACTCTCTCTTACGCTGAGTTGAAGCAACGGTTTCAGCACCAGCAGGGAACTCCTTCGCCGATGCAGGTTTACGATGCCGTCCGAGAGATCCGCCGGGGTAAAGGCATGTTGCTTTCTGCGGACGACCCAGATAGTCGATCCGCAGGTTCATTCTTCAAGAACCCCGTCGTCACCGCG
Source organism: uncultured Acidobacteriaceae bacterium (assembly GCA_964236325.1). Lineage (GTDB taxonomy): Bacteria > Acidobacteriota > Terriglobia > Terriglobales > Acidobacteriaceae > Edaphobacter. Next base: position 44,969 of record CAXSEC010000005.1, read on the forward strand.
GGCCGGTTCGCGCAGATCTCCGCCTCGCAGCCGTCGGGCTGCATGATCCCTAACTGGCCTGCTGCTCTGGATCCCGCCGGCGGACCAAGCGTGAAGTTAGCCGCAGCCTGGCTCGTCGAGAAAGCAGGTTTCCCGAAGGGGTTTTGCGATCAGAATGGTGGTATCTCCTCGCGACACTCTCTTGCACTTATCAACCGCGGAGGTGCGACCTGTGCCGACGTCATGCGTCTGCGCGATCGCATCCGGGAGCAAGTCTCCAGCAAGTTCCAGGTTGACCTTGAACAAGAGCCGGTTGAGCTGGGGAACACTCGCGGCACCTCGTTTTAGCGCACCGCATCGAGCCCAATGTTCGACAACTTGGATTGAATGTCAGAGGACGTAATCCACTCTACAAACCTGTGCGCCGCGGATACATTGCCCTTACTTAGGACCACGGCATACTGCTTGACCGGAGGATACTGAGAAACGGGAATGAGCAGGTACGAACCGATCTGCTGGAAGCTCTGAGACTTGGCGATGGTCAGCGAGATGAGGCCCAGCTGTGCCTTTCCTGAGGCCACATCGTCGGCAGCGTGCATTGCGTCCTCACTCACGACAAGCTTGGTCTCGAGTTTCCCTATTAGTTTCAACCGGTTAAGAGCCGCAGCGGAAGCGCGACCGAAGGGGGAGTGGAGTTGGTTGGAGATGGCCAGGGATTGCAGGCGGGGGTCTTCGAGTGAGTCCAAGCTCAATGGTTGCAACGGGGAGTCTTTGCGGGCGAACAAAACAAGGGCTCCATTTGCGTAGGCAATGGGTGCTTTCGCGTTGGTTAAGCCGTCTGCGACCAGCTTTTCGGGGGAGACGAAGTCGGTGCCGAGGAAGAGGTCTGCCGGCTCTCCGGCTTCGATCTTCGCTACCTGACTTTCCGAGGGGCCGAGGGTCACGATCAACCTGACGCCGGTGGCTCGCTCGTAGGTCTGGGCCAGCACGGGCATGATGGGGGTGAGATCCGAGGAGGCGGCGACATGCAGCACCGGGCGAGAGGGGCTTTGCCCGACGGCCGAGGACGCCATCGCGAAGGCCAGGGAAGCTGCGATCAGGATGAAGGCGGCTGGCGCCAGTCCGGCGACGTGTGCTGCGAGGGAGATGGCTCTGTCGGGGTAAAGCGTTGGTCCCGGGGCGGATTTACGGTAACCTGTCATCACCCATGAACGTAGCATCCCATCAGCTCCGATGCACGGAATGCGATCAGGAGACCGCCGGCGAGGCGGCTCCGCCGGACTTTCGCTGCCCTGTCTGTCGCGGCCTGTTTGAGGTGATCTATCCCTGGTCCGGGCCGAAGGAGTCTTGGTCTAAGACCCTCGGAACCGGCGCTGTGACCGAGGCGGATGGCCAAGTCGCAGGAGATGGGCTTCGAGCAACGGAGACGCGGCTGCCAAACGCGAGTGCGCTGCGCTGGCTGTGGCAGGAGCGCCGCACGTCGACGCTGCCGGCAGATCAATCCGGGGTGTGGCGGTTCCGGGACCTGCTGCCGATTTTGAACGACATGGATCATCCGGTCACACTGCGCGAAGGAAATACACCGCTGTATGAGCTGCCACGGTCCGCCGCGTCGCTGGGGGTCAACTGGCTGCTGGCCAAGCACCAGGGAATGAATCCGACCGGCTCCTTCAAGGATACGGGGATGACGGCGGCGCTGTCGGTTGCTGCTGAGCGCGGCTTTGAGTGGGTAGCGTGTGCGTCGACGGGGAACACCTCGGCGGCTATGTCGGCGTATGCGGCGCGGGCCGGTCTGCGATCGATCGTGTTGATTCCCGAGGGGAAGATTGCCTGGGGAAAGCTGTCGCAGGCGATGGATTATGGCGCAATTACACTGCAGCTGCGGACCGACTTCGACGGATGTGTGCGGGCGTTAGGAGAGCTGATACGGCAGCTGCCGATCTACCTGCTGAACTCGGTGAATCCTTATCGGCTGGAAGGGCAGAAGACGCCTGCGTTCGAGATGCTCGAGCAGATGGACTGGCAGGTTCCGGAGCACGTGATTGTTCCGGGGGGCAATCTGGCGAATAATGCGGCTTTGGGAAAGGGATTTGCCGAGCTGCACCATCTTGGTCTGATCTCGCGGGTGCCGCGGATCTCGGTGATCCAGGCTGCGGGGGCGAGTCCGCTGGTCGAGAGTATGCGGGCGAATGGCGGGCGCGAGCTGCTGCCGGTGACGGCCGATACACGGGCCACCGCGATACGCATCGGCAATCCGGCGAGCTTTCACAAGGCGGTGCAGACGATTCTGGGGACCGGGGGATGGGTGGAGTCGGTGACCGAGCAGGAGATCGCGCTGGCGAAGGCGGAGATTGGTGCGGAGGGCATTGGCTGTGAGCCGGCGTCGGCCGTCACCCTGGCCGGGTTGAAGAAGCTGGTAGCGCAAGGTAAGATCGCGCCCGAGGAGCGGGTGGTGCTGATCCTGACCGGGCACACGCTGAAAGATCCGCAGTACACGATTGATTACCACCAGAGCGCCCTGCTGACGGAGCAGGAGGTGGGTGAGGCGAGCGCCGAGGAGCGCGCGCAGCATGCGCTGCTGCGACGTCAGCCGATGGTGCTGGATGTGGACGGAGACACGGTGCTGCGGACGGTGACGCGCATGGTGGAGACAGGGTCCGCCGTGCCGGTATGAGCCTGCGGGCCGAGGCTGCTCGAGGACCAGAGGTGTCGGACGAGGTTACGGACGAGGTTTCGCTCGAGGACTGGCTGAGCACGCCGAGGTCAGGTGAGAGCGACGGGCTGTTCCGGATGAGGCTTCCGGCGACATCGGCGAATGTGGGGCCGGGGTTCGATGCGCTGGGGCTGGCTTTCTCGCTGATGCTGACAGTTGAGGCTCGACGAGCAGCGAGCTTGACCATCCAGGCGACGGGGCGGGACGCGGGTATCACCGGCGCGGGTGAGGGCAACCTGATGCTGTCGACCTACGACGAGGTTCTGCGCGAGAACGAGCGGGCGATGGTGCCGCTCGGGATCCACGTGGCGAACGAGATCCCGCTGGGCATGGGCTGTGGCTCGTCGGCGGCGGCGATCTGCGCGGGGGTGCTGCTGGCAAACCACTTTGGTGGGCTGGGAGGGGGTCTGGAGACAGTGCTGGACGAGGCGGCCCGACGCGAGGGACACCCGGACAACGTCGCCGCCTGCCTGCTGGGAGGGCTGACGGCGTCGAAGACGATCCTGGACGAGAGCGGTGGCCGGCGAACGGCCGTGGTCACGCTGGGAGCGGACCTGCCGTGGCGCCTGCTGCTGGCGCTTCCGCGAACGGGACTGGCGACGAGCATGGCGAGAAAGTTGCTGCCGGAGAGCTATGCTCGTGCGGCTGCGATCAGCAACGTGCAATCGACAGCCCTGCTGATGGGGGCGTTTGCCCTGAACCGACCGGATCTTCTGCTGGCGGCGACGGAGGACGCGATGCATCAGCCGTTCCGCATGGAGGTCTGTCCGCTGCTGGGGGCGCTGTTGCCGCTGGCAGGAAAGAAGGGGGTGTACAGCGTGACGCTTTCGGGAGCGGGCCCGGCGGTGCTGCTCATCGTCTCGGGCGGTTGCTCGCTGGAGATGGTGGAGGCGGCCGGCGGGAGTTTGCTGACCGAGGTGCTGGAGCTTTCGATTGTCTCGGGAGCGCGGGTTCGGACGAGTGGTAACGGGCAGAAGTTACCGTAAATTGTTACCTAAGATAGCTTTACCTGCACTGACTTCTTCTTTAGTCTCCGGTTTGTAGACAGTTCTGGGGAGGGCTGCTACAGCGCCCGTTGACCTCTTCGGAGGTCCGGGCGTTTTACCTTTCTGGTGCGTGACTGAGGTGGCTGCGGTCGGGAAACGCAGGTCTCTCCGTTGGGCTTTGGAGTTGCGCCGGGCGTCGTCACGGTGCCGGAGCCGGGATGGGTGAGAGCGAGATGGACGCGCCAAGGCTGCATCCATCTGGGTCGCGATGCATCTATTGATAGAGCAGATGTTGCCGCCAAGGCGGTCAGCATAATGGGTCCGAGAAGGGAAGTAAGGCAATGGCCGGTCAGTTCGTCACCGCAATTGATGATGCAGGTTTTGAGAAGGAAGTTCTTCAGTCCGAGCAGCCGGTTCTGGTTGACTTCTGGGCGGCCTGGTGTGGGCCATGCCGTGCGTTGGCGCCGGTTGTCGATGAGGTCGCTACCGAGCACCAGGGCAAGCTGAAGGTGATGAAGATGGACGTCGACGCTAACAACCAGACGCCGGCACGGTACGGCATACGCGGTATTCCGGCGCTGTTGCTGTTCAAGGATGGCAAGGTTGCCGAACAGATCGTCGGGTTTGTGCCAAAGGATACGATCGAGAAAACGATCGCAAAGGTTATCGGCTAGCTCATTGAGCGGCTGACTGACAGAGGCTGGGGCAATCGCTCCGGCCTTTGTTGCGTCAGGACGTAACTTCTGCACGGTCGGGGTTGCTACACTCGACATTCATGCTGGAGTGGACTCTCTTCCGCGTCATCTTGGTGGCGATCTTTATCCTGGCGAACGCTTTCTTTGTCGCGGCGGAGTTTGCGATGGTCAGCGTGCGGGAGACGCGGATTGAGCAGCTGCTGGCGCAGGGCAAACCTGGTGCGAGCGCGGTGCTGCACCTGAAGGACTCGATCGACGAGTTCCTGCCGGCGGTGCAGTTTGGCGTGACGCTGGCGGCTCTGGCTCTGGGATGGCTGGGGGAACCGGTGTTTACCGAGATTCTGCTGCAGGCGGCGCATGCGACGCGCCTGCAGGTGCCGCTGCGGGTGCTGCATCCGATTGCGATTGCCCTGGCGTTTGCAGGGATTACCTATTTTGAGGTGCTGCTGGGGGAGCTGGTGCCGAAGTCTCTGGCGCTGCAGCGGGCGGAGCGGATTGCGATGGCGGTGGCGGCGCCGATGGAGGCATTTATCCGCCTGACACGGCCGG
>CAXSEC010000006.1:0-48312 GCA_964236325.1 uncultured Acidobacteriaceae bacterium
CCGGTTGGTGTGGGCGAGAGGCCGACGCCGGTGGCCGCGGCCTCCGCATCACTGGCATCAACGGGGGCCATGTTGGCCTCGGCCGGATCTGGTCCTGTGTCGCTCACCGCCGTCATCTGCGGCTGGTTGCTCTTGCATCCAGCGACGCCGAAGCTCAGAGCGCTCAACAGCAGAGCCGCCGCGGCGGCGCTCATAACCATGGTTCCGGGTGTGCCTTGGCCCAGTGTTCGCGACTCGCTGGTGTGACGCATAGTGTTCATCCTATCCGCCGATCTTCGGTCTGCCATACATCGGCATGCATCGGCACTTCGGGCCGGCTATCTCTCTTCAACCCGAAAACTTTCAACTAGCTTCGATGATCCGTGGTGATATCGCAACCTTGCCCGGGTTGGCAGCGAGATGCGCCGAGAAATGGGCCCGGTGCTCGCGGGTGCTGGGTGGAGCTAGGGCGAAGTCAGGGCGGCTTATGGGCGGGGCGGCCGGGATTCGGCTACTCTACTCACAACCCACTCTGACAGCCCGGCAGACCTTGCCCCGAGGTAGCTTGCAACCGCTATGCATTTCGTCTCTCGCGCTTATCTTGCCGCCCCACTTCTGCTTTGCTCGCTCGCCGCTGTGGCGCAGACGTCTGGCCGTGTACTTACGGACGCCGACTACCGCCTGGCCGAGAGCCGGCTTTCCTATAACGTCAATCCGCTGGTGGCGCACACTGTGACGCATCCGGTCTTCCTGGCCGGCAACCGCTTATGGTATCGCGATGCCAGTCCTGATCGCGCGACCTACGTGCTGGTCGATCCGGCAACGAAGACGGTCTCGCCGGCGTTTGATCATGCTGCTGTGGCGAAGGCGATCCTAGCGGCGGTACCGGACGCGAAGCCCGCTCCGGACGCGGCTCATCTGCACCTGGAGGGGCTCGAGCTGCTCGACCTTGACGCTGCGGGGCGTCCGAAGACGCTGAGCTTTGGCGTGTCGGGCAAGAAGCTGCGCTGCACGGTGGCGACGAGCAGCGTTGCGACCGGGAGCGCGACCTGCGTCCTCGATCCCACGGCCAAGGATCAGGTCGGGACGCGCCGCTCTCGCGCTGCTTCCGTCACCTCGCCTGACGGCACCCGCGCCGCGTTTCTGCGCAACTGGAATCTGTGGCTGCGCGACACCAGAACCGGCGCCGAGACGCAGCTGACGAAGGACGGCGTTCCCGACTTTGGCTATGCGACCGACAACGCGGGCTGGACCCACTCCGACAATCCGATTCTGCTCTGGTCGCCTGACTCGAAGCATATTGCGACCTTCCAGCAGGACCAGCGCAAGACCGGCATGATGTATATGGTGCCGGTCACGAATCGGCATCCGCAGCTTGAGGCCTGGCGCTACCCGCTGGTTGGCGATAAAGACGTGACCATGATCGAGCGAGTCGTGATCGATGTGCCTTCGGGTAAGGTGATCCGCTTCAAGATGCAGCCCGACCAGCACCGGTCTTCGATCTGTGATGATGTGAGCTGCTCGGGCGGCTGGGACGATGTGCAATGGGCGCCGGATAACAAGACGCTCGCGTTCGTCTCTACCTCGCGCGACCACAAGGAAGAGTGGCTGCGCGTGGCCGAGGTGAGGTCTGGCGAGATCCGCGAGGTCTTCCACGAGAGGGCGCCGGTGTACTTTGAGTCCGGCAACGACCGCGTGAACTGGCATTATCTTCCCGAGTCGAACGAGTTTCTCTGGTTCTCTGAGCGCTCTGGCTGGGGGCAGATGTATCTCTATGACCTGAAGACCGGGCAGCTGAAGAACCAGATCACCACGGGCGATGGCAACGTGACGCAGGTGCTGTCGGTTGACGGCAAGGCTCGGCGGCTGCTGTATCTCGCGGTGGGCAAGGTTGCGGGGGAAGACCCCTACTTTCAGAACCTCTATAGCGCGGACTTCTCCGGCAAGACCATTCGCCGCCTGACTCCTGACGACACGACGCACGACGTGACGATCTCGGATGATGGCTCGCTGTTTGTCGACGTTGCCTCCGCGCCTACGACGCCGCAGGTGACCACGCTGCGCGAGACAGAGTCCGGCAAGCTGGTGCTGCCGCTGGCTCGGCAGGACCTTACCGCGTTGCTGGCTACGGGATGGAAGCCGCTGACGCCAATTACCGTGAAGGCACGCGATGGCAAGACGGACCTTTATGGCTACCTGTTCAAACCGACGGCGTTCGACCCGAGCAAGAAATATCCGGTCGTGGACTATATCTATCCGGGGCCGCAGGTTGGCTCGTGCGGGGGCCGCGGCTTTTCGGCGACCCATGGGGACGACCAGGCGCTCGCCGAGCTTGGCTTCATCGTCGTCTGCATTGATGGCATCGGGACGCCGGAGCGGTCGAAGGCCTTTCATGAGGGCTTTTACGCGAACGACGCCGCCGACAACACGCTTCCCGATCAGGTCGCCGGCATCAAGGAACTGGCCGCGAAGAACTCCTTTATTGACGTCGAGCGCGTCGGGATATGGGGCCACTCCGGCGGCGGCAATGCGACGGCGACCGCGATGCTTCGCTATCCCGACTTCTTCAAGGTCGGCATCGCCGAATCTGGCAACCATGATCAGCGCGAGTACGAAGATGACTGGGCCGAGAAGTGGAGCGGTCTCGAGGTCGTCAAGGGTGATGGCACGTCCAACTACGATTCGCAGGCCAATCAGAACTATGCAAAGAACCTGAAGGGCCATCTGCTGCTCGCGCACGGAACGATGGATGATAACGTGCCGCTCAATAACACCCTGCTTCTGGTCGATGCGCTCGAGAAGGCCAACAAGGACTTCGATCTCGTCCTCTATCCGAACGCGCACCACGGCTATGGCGAGGCGAGCCAGTACATGATGCGTCGGCGCTGGGACTACTTCACCCGCTATCTTGCGGGCGATACGCCGCCGCACGAGTACATCATGACTCCGCTGCCGGCGGCACTGCTGAAGGGGCAGGGTCCCGCGGCATTGGACGCGCAGCCGCTAGACGCTCAGGAGCCGAACGGGCGATAGAGCTTGACCCATCCGGCTACGTTGGCGGCCGATATCGCGGATCGCGAGCGTGTTTGAGCGCGAGTCCGATCCCGGCAGGCCATTGAGCTGGCGGTAGTGCTGTGGCGGTGTTCGCCAGAATAGATTAGCTGAAGCTTACTTTCGTAAGGTCGCTCCGGAACGCGCATGAAGAGAGATGGCGATCAGGTGGGAAGTATTGTGTCCTTTTCCCGCAAATCTTTTTCTCTTTCCTTAGAGCTTCCGGTGTATGGTTAGCACATTACTCCATGTGCTTCGCTGTGATCGAGCAATGCTCCTGTCGCAAGATCAGCAGCCGGCAAGGGCTCGGACCTGTTGAGACTGATGCCGTGGATAGCAGGAAGATGTTGGTCTGTCTGTCCGTTGCCTGTTCCATGAACAGGGGGGTACGCTTGAGAAGCGTCCGTTTGCTTGCTTGCAGACGTTAGACCTGCGAGAACGAAACCAGCGATACATCCTAACCAGCAACCCAGAATAAAAATCAGCGAGCTTCCCATGACATCAAGTCCTCCAGATAGCAACTCTAGAGTGGAGATCTTTTCACGGCGATAACACACTCGTGTTAGTCCTGATGCCGGAAAGGCCATCCAGCAACGCTCTTGTTTGGCAGTGGAATTGCAATACATTGCATAGGCACGCGTTGTGACACATTCTCCAAGAAGTGTAAGGAGCCACTCCCAAGCTCTTCGGGGACTGAACGCTGCCGCACAGGGGGCATCTTGAATCAGCTGGACCAATCTGAAGTTTACTTCTCACTGCCGTATGTAAAAGAGCTTCCCAGCGCGACGATCTCTCGCGTGCTGACGTTCGCCTTTGCCGTGCTGCTTGACTGCCTTTCCATCCAGCTTGGGTCGCTTCTGGGCGTTCTCGCCTATCTACAGGTTCGCCCGTATAACTTCCATCACTCGTACTCGTCGGTTCTTGAGTTTTCGCTTGAGTATGTGCTGATCTTTGTGTTCTTTGCGTACAAGCGGGAGCTTTATAAGCACGCGCACAGCCTGCTGGAGATCCGCGAGACCGCAGAGATTCTGCGAGTGAACGTTCTTTGCCTCGCTCTGGTGACGCTGAGCATCTATCTGCATCGGCTCACGGTGCCCCGGCTGATGCTGCTTGCCTGCTGGATCTTCACAACGCTGCTGCTGCTGGTCGAAAAGCACTTGACGCGGCAGCTTATCGTGCGATGGAAGAGCCGCCACGTTCATCGTCGCAACGTGGTGATCCTGGGTTCTGATAAAGATGCGCGCCGTATCTTCTCTATTCTTACCAAGAGCCCGGATCTGGGGCTTCTGCCGGTTGCCTTTCTCGCGGAAGGAGAGCAGGAGCGCAACCAGGTGATCTTCAGCCACGACTATCACTTTCGCAAGTCCGCGCCGGTTCTGGTCGAACCCTTATCCGAGGATCTGCTGCGCCGGCTTAAGGTCAATGAGCTTTACGTCTCGCAGGCCACGATCAGTGACAGTCGTCTGACCGAGTTGATCGCGTTTGCCAAGCTGCATAGTGTTCCGATTTCCTTTATCGGCACGAAGGGTGTGGCCGATGCCCGTCAACCGGCGGACGTACGCTTTCTTGACGGTTTGCACATCTCGACGCTTATGGTGTCAGAGCATCGCGATCTGCTGTATGTCGCAGCCAAACGTGTCTTCGACATTCTGGTGGCGTCCATTCTGCTGTTCATGACTGCTCCCATCTGGGCGATCATTGCCATTTGGATCAAGATGTCCTCTCCTGGCCCCGTCTTTTTTCGCCAGCAGCGTATTGCCAAGGAAGGCGTCCCCTTCGGCATTTTGAAGTTCCGCAGCATGTACGTCACTGCGCCGAAGTATGGGACTTCGCCAGATGCGTCCTCGGACCCGCGCGTGACCTCTGCCGGACGTTTCCTGCGGAAGACCAGCCTGGACGAACTGCCACAGCTGATCAATGTGCTGATGGGCGACATGTCTCTGGTTGGACCGCGCCCGGAGATGCCGTTCATCGTGCAGGGTTACACTCCGGTCGAGCACCAGAGGCTGCTGGTTCCGCAAGGCATGACGGGCTTCTGGCAGCTGAGCGCCGATCGCAAGTTCGCCATCCACGAGCGGCTCGAGTACGACCTCTATTACCTGGAGAAGAAGGGCTTCTTCTTTGATCTTGCCATCCTCATCCACACGGCTTTCTTCGCCATGAAGGGGATTTGAGGCTGGCTTGTGTACGAAGGAGCTGGAAGAAGAAGGCCCGCAGATTGCGGGCCTTCCTTGTGATTGCCGTCATTGTTGTTCACGGCACTCTTGTGCGTACTTGAAGTTCTAGTGCACTACCTGGCCATCTGCGGTGGTTATCGGCTGAGCACTGCTTGCGCGACCTGCATCAGGTGTGCTCGTTACCTGCCACCCTTTCGTCGTGTTCGTCAGCGTCGCCTGGGCAGTCTGCTGGCCATTGAGATCCGCCTTCAGCTGCGGAAAGGTAGTCTGCGTCTCGGCGGCTTTGGCCCAGTCCGGCGCTCCATCAATCGCGTACAGGTAGACCACATTGCTGGTCGCGCCGACGTCACTGGTGGTTGGACTTGCGCTCGTGATCGAAGCTGCTTTGCGGTGGCCGTAGCAGAAGTTGCCGAAGCCAGGCTGATTCGGATCCGCAGTCCACATGGATCGTCCCTTGTCCGAGAGATCGTAGATGTTCGCCTGCTTCGTCATGACGATCAGCTTCTTCTTTTCGACCGTTGATCGGGTTAGAAGCCCCTGATCGACAAGAGCGTCGTACTCGCTGGTCTTGCTTTTGTCATCAGCGTCTGCCTGAACGGGAAGCTGCTTCGAGGGGCTCCACAGACAGGCAGGCCGGGCGCTGTAGTACGTGTCGATGGCGCCTTTGAAGTTGCTGGTGTTATCTACTTTCTTGTCACACCCTACGCTGGCCAGGCAAACAACCCCAAGGACCAGCCCTCGCTCTAGAGCGGCACGACTGTACAGACTTTGCATAGGTTACGGACCTCGGGTTATCGGATGCGTTCGAGCGCACCGACGTTGAGCATATCGCCGGCAGGTCACTCTGGAGTTACCGTGCTGCGGCAGGGCCTTTTCTGCCCAGGCTAAGCGCGGCCAAGGGGCCTGACTCCAGCAGGATTGGCTGATCGCCGATGACAACCGAACCAGACGTTAGCGGATGGACGGCTCCGGTAAGGTCCCGGTACTCCGTGAACTGTGCGGGCACGGCGACGGTTGCCGAGGCGTTTGGCCGCCAGATCGCCTCTGCGACGTAGCCGCCCGGCCGAGCCAGACCGCAGGTCCAGGTACCTGTCGGGTCCGCCGCACAGGCGCTGCTGACCGATGCACCCACCATCCAGCGATAGGTTTCGTTGTAGGCCAGGGCCGCGGGGGATGGACCGCCGGTGGCAGTCCAGAGGCCACCCCAGATCGGGCCTCCGTCGTAGGCGTACCAGAGATTTCGCGAGACGCCCAGAGACCATTGCAGAAGGTATGACTTGGCGATGTAGGAGACCTGATGCGGCATGTCGGGAGTCACCAGATTGCCGTCTCCGGCCCAGCTTGTCTCGGTGTTCCACATTGGCTTGCCGGTCTGCCCGTAGGTTGCCATGACCTTCTGGTAGTTGGCCACTACCTGGGTGATGTCCTGCGGATTTGTGGTGCTGTAGCCATGAAAGGGAATGACATCCACGAAGGCGCCGCCGCCGCCCAGCAGATACCAGCCGAGCCACTGCGGCCCCGAGGCCGAAGTAAGCGCAGGCGCAAGGACGAGGGCTGTGGGGTCGATTGACTTGATGATCGCGGAGGCGTGCTGCGCCAGCGTGATCATGGTTGATACCTGGCCGCAGTAGAAGCCGGGATTATTGGGCTCGTTCCAGATCTCCCAGTATTTGATCTGCCCCGCGACGTGAGTCACGATCGCACGGACATAGTTATCCCACGCGTTCAGATTTGCCGGCGGGGCGCACTCGCCGGGAGCGTAGGGCCCCGGTGCGTTAGGTTGCGCGGACGCCCACTGCGGCGTTCGCCCGAAGGTATAGATCACCTGCGTGCCGCGCAGCTGGTTCTTTGCCACGAACGCGTCGAGGGGAGCGAAGTTGAACGTTCCGCTCGCTGGATTCAACTCCGCCCAGGACATGCCGTCGGCGTCCCAGGAGCGGGTGGTCCCGTAGGGCAGCGGAGGCGCTGGCGTGGTGGAATGATTGACGGACATGCCGAAGTACGTTGGGGGAACGGCCGGAGCGGCCACTGTTGCCGGGGTCACGACAGCGGCGGGCACGACATTGAAGCTGACACTTTGCTGACTTCCCAGCTCGGGCCCGGTCGCGTGGAGCAGGTACCCTGATCCCGGCTCTGCGATCGAGAGCCCGGGGAAGCTGACCACCCCATGGGTCGGCGTGGCACTTGCACGGCCACTCAGAACGGCACTGCCTCCATCCGTGCGACTAAGACTGAGGGTCACGGGAGAGGACGCACCGGTCATGATGGCGCCAGATGCGTCCACCAGCTCAACCGCAGGAGCGGGAACGAAGGCCGCGCCGGGTTCGATCGTGGATGGCTGCGTGACAAACACCAGATGAGGGGCGCCTGTGGTGTAGGAGGCGAGGGCCACACCGCTGCTTGCCGGGCCATTGGTCGTGATGGCTCGAACGGTCTCAGCAGCCGTTAGCGTGAGAGGTAAGCGATAGATGGCCGAGGCGGCGGAAGGGATGGTTCCATCGACCGTGTAGTGGATCACGTCCTTAACGCTACTCCCTGACAGCGTGATTTGCTGCCCTACGGAGTAGCGGCCGGCGGCGGGAAGGATGGTTGGCGTGTCCGCCAGTGGCTGAAGGTTGAGGGTCCAGTCTGTGGGGGCGCTGCTCAAGGTAGGCTGAAAGGGCGGGCTGATGGGGGCCAGGTGCAGGAGAGCCGCTACGTTCCGGAGAGGGTTCTGCGCGATGTGCAGGGCCGCTGTGATGGTGTCAGTTACGGGGGCGGCTCCGGGCTCGGTTGCTAAGGAGAAGAGTGTGCCGCAGGTGCTTGCGTCGCCGGCAGTCCCACCACCGGAGTTGACGCAAGCCGCCAGGATGTTCGCCAGCGTGTTGAGCTTGTCGCTCGGGACCAGATAGCCAACCGAGGCACCGGTGCCGGGCGAGATGCCTCTTGCGGGATCAACCAGCTGCTGAGTGGTTTCGGTCGCCTGCGCAAAGGCTGGATCTCCGGCGACCGAACCTACTTCGGCAGCACTGGTCATGTACCGCGCGATCGGCCAGATCGCTCCGACGGTGGTTACCTCGTTGATGCTGATGGACGTGCTTGCGGAGAGTTTGCCGCACGGTCCCAGCATTGTCATAAGCGCAAGTGCATTGTTAGTCGCTCCTGTGTTGAATCCCGGGTTGCCTCCACGTGCCACCACGTAGACCGGCGCATCGGGAGCCGGACAGGTGTACAGCCCATTTAGGGAGAAGCTGCCGGCGGCGTCCGAGAGGACCGGCTTCGCGAGCAAGGGGACGCCAGCGGATCCATCGCCGGAGGTTCCTACCGCATACATCTGGATCTCGGCCCCGCCGATGCTTTGCTGGCCGCCGTGCACGCTGCCTTGCAGCGGGAGGGAGCCATTGCCACTGGCTGCCGGGATTGCAACCTGCTGGCAGCCGATTGTGGACAGAGTTACCGTCGCAAGCAGGAGCACGAGCCAAAAGCTGGCTGGAAAAAGCCCGGTAGGAAAGATCCGGGAGGACGGGATGTTTTCTGAAGGGGGTTTGCAGGCCATGGACAGAACTCTCGTTCGTTCGAGAGTCTATGGAAGCGGCAACGCGGGCAATGGCCCGATAGTGGCAGCAAAGTGCAGCAAGGAAGAAAGACTTTTCTCTACTAAGTTGCCGTAGAGGGAAGTTTACTTCCTCGCTCGCGGGGTAGAGCCGGCAAAATCTTGCGATCTAGGCGCTGCGGCGACTGGCCATTTACCTGCATGTAATATGGGAGCGCGGCGGGTTCAGCCGTTCCGGAGCTCTACATGAATCAACCTTTTTCCTCCCCCTCTCCCTCGCTTTTACAAAGAAGCGCCCTTCCAAGCACCCGGCTGTCCCGCTCAGCGGTCGCTCTGACAATGCTGGGACTTGTCGCAGGTCTCTCCGGGTGCGGCGGCAACGTGTCCACGCCTGTCGGCTCTTCTCCGACGCCGGCGAATTACGGCTATCTCACGGGAAACTGGGAGTTTGTGGTTACCGGAACGGGGACGCTTCCATTTACGGCCATGGCTGGATTTATCAATGAAACCTCGCAGACACCCGGCACGTTCGATCCCGTAACCGCAGTGTTCCAGGTGACGCCTGACACCGCCTGCTACACAGGAGCTCCGATCGTTCCACTCAGTGGCTCGGTTGGCCTGACCACGTTGACCTTGACGTCGTTCTCCGTGAACGGGCAGACCATACGTGTCACGGCAAGCAAAGATTCAGCCGCTTCGACCCTGACCGGCACCTTTAAGGCCAGTAGTGGCTGCGTCAAGAGCGCCACCGGCACGTTTACTGGAACGCGCTACTCCGCTTTGACGGGCACCTATGCCGGGTCGCTGAGCGCTGCGACGACTCCTCAGACGATGTCGCTTGCCCTCACCCAGATGTCACAAGGAACGGGCGCCGGGACCTTTCTGACCTCCGGGAATGCGAACTTCACTGGATTTTCCTGCTTCAACCAGGGGACGCTGCTCGCCCCCTCGGGCATTGTTCTGGGCAGCTCCGTGTCGCTTACCTTTACGACCAATGATCCGAGTAAGGCGCAACTGGTTCTGGTCGGCTCGATCGATCAGGCTGCCGATACGCTGACTCTCAGTTCTGCGACGGTCACGGGTGGAAGTTGCTCGGGCTCTTACGGTGCAGCGGTCCTCACAAAGCAGTAAGCCGCGGTCGATGGGAGGCCGTTAGAACGAGGTGCACAGGAACGAGGAAGAGGCGACCGCGTCATCAGCGGTCGCCTCTTGTCCCTTCTTCAGCGCGGATTATGGGCAGGAGAACCGTGCTGTCAGTGTTTCTGCTGTCGTCATGGCCACCTTCAGGTGGGCGTTCGTGGAGGTTGACGACCCGGTCCACTGGACAAAGTGACAACCTTTGTTTGCAGCCGCATACAGAGCGATTACATCGTGCGTGTAGTAGTACCGCACGGCCTGGTAGGTTTCCCCGGGCGACGAAACCTGAATCTGACCTCCGTTGTTAGCGGAGAGCTTGAGAGCGCTGCCTGGGACCAGGATTGACGCGAACTTCTGAGGCGTTGCGGCGGCGACTACGGTCTCTGCCGTTGATCCGGAGATCCCCCCGGAGAGGCCTGCTCGCCACTGCTGGAAGAGGTAGACCTCTCCATTGAGCACCTGGGGCGACGGAACACTGAGGACGTGTGAATCTCCCGGGTGCCAAGCCACGGCGGCTCCTGACTCGTAGGCGACGCCATCGATGGCGATGACGCTGCTCGCGAGGTTACTTGCCAAGACGGGCGAGACGGTGTTGCCGGCGGCCTGCGACACCGTCAGCAGCGCGTTGCCGACCGCGATCGAGGCGCTGCGAGCCGGGCCGGTATTTTTGCCTGCAACCACCGCCAGAGTTCCTGGCTGACCGCTGGTGCTCAACCAGCTGCCGGAGCTTACCGGGGCGACGGGACATCCGCTACCCGTGACCAGCCCTGCCGGGTTCGTCGTTGCCGCCGCGGAGAGCGCCAGGTGGCTCGACGGGAAGGCATAGGTGCATTGGAAGGTCGCCGTTACGGCCTTGGGTTTGCTCATCGTGAGCGCCACCGAGGCGCCATATTGCGTGACGTCGCCGCTGTAGCCTTCAAACGCGTAGCCGGGATTCGGAGTGGCGGTAAGAACGATGGGGGCTCCGCTGGCGAACTGCCAGTCAGCGACTGCCGGATTGGAGGTGACCGATCCTCCCGCGCTTGGCGTCACCGTAAGCGTCAGTTG
Source organism: uncultured Acidobacteriaceae bacterium (assembly GCA_964236325.1). Lineage (GTDB taxonomy): Bacteria > Acidobacteriota > Terriglobia > Terriglobales > Acidobacteriaceae > Edaphobacter. Next base: position 10,924 of record CAXSEC010000006.1, read on the forward strand.
CTCGGTGTTGGTGGAGGGGACCAGCTTCACGAGCATCAGCTTGTCCGTCACGATGAGGGGAAAGCTTGTTCCGGCCGGCAGGGTGCTCGTCGCGACGTTTCCGGCGGTATCGAATTGGTACGCCGTCGCCGTGCTTACCAGGCGGGGGCTAACCAGCGTTACCTGCTCCGGGGCAACGGCGATGGCCGCATCCGCATTGACATCGTAGGAGGGCTTCTCCACCCAGAGCGCGATGTAGAAGGAGCCATCTCGCTTCTGCAGCAGCAGCTGGTGCAGCGAGCTGTCACCGCCGGTTACCTGGTACGCGAAGGTGGTCGGGGTGAAGGGCGCACCTGGATCGGTCAAAAGGCCAAGCAGGTTGGCAACGGCCTTGAACGCCGGCTTCTGCGATCCATCGCTTCGCAGCAGACCGTAGTCACTGAAGGGCGCGCCGCCTTCACTCAGCAGTTCATAGATGTAGGTGCGCTTGATGCCGGCGTTCCACTGTTCCAGCAACAGCCGCGGCATGTAGGTTGCACTTACATTTTCGGGAACATTATTTACCGTTGTTGAGGAGTTTCCGTAGCCAGTTTCCGTAGTTATTGTCGGCCTGGAAGCACCACCAACGATTGAGGCGAGCGCCATGTTATAGCCGATGCTGCCATAGCCACCGTTGCCCCATCCGCCCGTACCTGGGTTTCTGCCGGCAAAGTAGTTGTGCAGATTGCTGTAGTCGATCAGGCTGCTGATATTTCCAAGAGCCGTGAAGGACGACGCCTTTGTCAGAGAGGGCCCAATGACCGGAAGCGAACCAGCCGTGCCTGCATGCTTTGCCGCGTCATAGAGCGTCGGCATGAAGCTTTCGAGGGTGGCGATGCCGTTGCTTTCGCTGTCGAGTTCGTTTGGGTTTTCATAGGCTTCAATCGAAGACGCCACGTTCGCGGGCCAAGCCTCGATTGCGCTGGAAGTGCTAGACGGCGAGACGATGAAGAGGCCCTTGATGCCGGCGGCGCCGAGCTCGTTGTGCCGCTCGTAGTAGGCCGTCAAGCTGGTGTCGATCATGCCATCCCGCACGTGCCGCACGCCGAGCGATACCAGGGAACTTTTGATTAGGGGGAAGTTGGTGTAGTACGGAGTATCGGTGTAATGAAGGTGGACGTTCACGCCCACGGAATCGACGAACTGGTCGCTTTGTACTGCTTGTTGCCCATGAGCGCCGAGGCCCGCGAATGCGAGTGTGGCAGAGATGAAGAGAGATCTGCGGTTGATAGATCGTGGTTGAGTGAGACAGGATGTATAGCTCAGCATGAGTAGGGGAGTCCTCCAGGTAGATGGCACAGTGCTGCAAATGAAACAGATCGAGAATGCATTGAAGAATGATTGCCAATTGATAGATCTGGTCTTCGAAGAAGCTTCCCCCGAATCCTGCTCACCCGGTTGCTCTCAGGCTTGAAGCGATTACACCGCACAGAAGGCTCTCTTGCACTGCTTCCTTTGGGTGACAACACGCGCTCTAATCGGCTTAGAGAGCACTTATATTCCGAGCTAGTTAGCCGAGGTAGGTTATGAGCAAACGGCCCGAAAGTCGCGAGTAGGAAGGATGGGAAACTATAGGCTGGTAAGGCACGAGATATTTTTTATATCGCGTTACTCGTGGGGCAGACGGTAACACGGGTAGACGTGGAAGTAATCTGCAGGCTTCGTTCTGACTACTACAATCTCAGCCCTGTTCCATATGTTTGGTTGATTCAGGTTAGCGCAAAGAAAAGGCTGAAAAAGCACGATTTCGCTGCGACTTTATTCCATTCAGACCGAAAGAATTGCCATGTATTGGAAAAGCTTTCTAAATCGCGGCGGTTCAGCATCACGGCAGTTCACTCATCGATCTGGCCAGCCTAGAGAAATGCTGGAAGGGCCCGCTGCCGTCAGTGGTTTTGTAACAATCACGCCGTAGCGACATACCCGTTCTTAGCCTGCATGTTCGGTTGACGGCAGGTCAGGCTAAACTCTAGGCACATGCCAACGAGAGACGCGCAGGTCGATCGCTGGTGGTGCGAGGACGACCCTTGGTCGCTTTGAAGGGGTCCATCGCTGCTTGCACAGGCCATTTTCAGGAGAGTTCATTGGGACAGTCCACCGACCTTAACGGCAGCGCCGGGCCAGAGTTGAGCAGGGTCGCAGAGGTCGCGGAAGAGGCCTCCGGCGTTCCGGTCGAAGCCACACTGACGCCGGGGCCCGCCCAGGTGAAGTCCGGATCCGGCCTGGCCGTCTTCTATTCGCTCTTCGGCCGAGTAGGCCTGCTGCTGCTCGACAGCGGAACGGGCATTCTTTGCGCCCGGGTTCTCCGCCCCGAGGGCCGCGGCGAGCTATCCGCCATGATTCTGTGGCCAGTCTTTCTGTCTCAGGCGTTTACGCTTGGCATCCCAAGCGCTCTGATCTACAACCTCCGCCGACATCGGGAGAAGATCGGCCCGCTGGTGGCGGCGGCCATTCTTATCGGCGGAACCATGAGCGCGATTGTGGCGCTGCTCGGCATTGGCATCCTGCCCTTGTGGCTGCACCGGTACACGCACGAGCTTGTGCACCACGCACAGTGGTTCATGCTGGCATCGGTGTTTACCATGGCGGCGATGATCTTTCGCGGCGTCTGGGAGTCGATGGATGGCTTCGGGAAATCGGCAGGCGCGCAGCTGCTTTCGCGCATTGGCACTCTGAGCGGGCTGGTGGTCTTTCTCGCGCTTCATCGCCTGACGCCCTTCACCGCGGCGCTTTGCTATGTGCTTAGCGGCATTCCGCCGTTTCTCTGGACCTGCATTGCGATCATCCCGAAGGCGAAATGGAAACTTCAGCAGATGCGTGAGTCGGCGCGTGAGCTGCTGTCCTACGGCCTGCGTTCCTACGGCATTGATCTGTGCGGCACACTTGCGCAGTATGTGGATCAGGCCCTGGTGCTTGGCATGCTGTCGGCCTCGCAGATGGGCACGTATACGGTCGCGCTGAGCCTCTCACGCATGCTGAACATCATCTCTGTCTCGCTTTCTGCGGTGCTGTTTCCGAAGAGCATTGGAGAGTCGTCGGAGCGCGTGGTGCGGCTGGCGATCCGGACTCTGCTGGGGACGCTGACTCTCGGCATTCTTGGCGCCCTGTTCATCCTGTTTTTCGGCTCCTTTATGCTGAACCTGCTGTACGGCCGCGAGTATGTCACGGCCTCGTCAACGCTGAAGATTCTGACGCTTGAAGCTCTGATCTCGGGCTCGCTCACCGTGCTTTCGCAACCCTTTATGGCGATGGGACGACCTGGAACTGTGACCCTGCTGCAGGTTGCGGGTCTGCTGACTTCGATCCCGCTGCTTCTGGTGCTGGTGCCGCGCATGGGTCCGGAGGGGGCCAGCATCGCTCTGGTGTGCTCGGCGTGTGTTCGTGGCGTCCTGCTCTGGATCTCTTACGGCCGGATCTTTCCCGGTAACTTTCGCTGGTCTATGGTTCCAGAGGAGTCTGCCATTCTGGTGAATCGCGTGAAGAGCGGCATTAGTCAGCGCTTTGCGCCTGCCTCCGGTATCTAGCCTTCGTCGCACTGTCAGCAACAGATCAGAGGAAGCCGATTCATGAACGAAGCCCCGATCACGGCAGCAGCGGAGCGCTCGACACCGCGTCCACGCATTCTTCTCTTCGACCACACTGCCGTGCTGAGCGGCGGCGAGTTGGCCCTGCTCTCGCTTGTCAGCCAGCTGGATCAGCGTCTTTACGAACCGATCGTTCTAATTGGGCAACCGGGTCCGCTGGTCGATCGCATGCAGCACCTTGTTGCGACGCATGTGCTCGAGCTCGACCCGCGGGTGAAGGACACGCGCAAGGATGTGATGGGCTGGCGGACGGTGGTCGATCCCGCCAAGATGTGGGCGTCCGCGACGTATGTGTTTCGCCTGGCAGGCAAGTTCAACGAGCTTCGCGCCGACGTGGTGCACACCAACTCGCTCAAGTCTGATCTGCTTGGCGGACTGGCCGCGAAGATGGCCGGCCTGCCGCTGATCTGGCACATCCGCGATCGCATTGCGGACGATTATCTTCCGCGCAGGGTGGTGCAGGTCTTTCGCCGGCTTTGTCGCATTCTGCCGAATCGCATCATCGCCAACTCGCGATCCACGCTCGCGACGCTTCATCTTCCCGACGCCCAGCACAGCTATGTAATCTCTTCCGGCTTCAACACGGATCGCTTTCGCGAGGCGGGTCAGCGGACAGAGTCGCTGGCAGCGGCTCTCAGCAGCGGTCTTCCGATCCGGATCGGGGTCGTCGGCCGCATCTCTCCGTGGAAGGGCCAGGAGATCTTCATCCGCGCCGCGCAGCAGGTCCACGAAGCGTTTCCTAACACGCAGTTCTTCATCATTGGCGCGCCTCTGTTTGGCGAGCAGGAGTTTGAGAGCTCGCTGCATGCGCTTGTCGAGGAGTGTCATCTCGGCGCTGCCGTCCACTTCACCGGCTTCCGTGAGGATGTCGCAACCGCCATCGGCGAGCTGCACATTCTGGTCCATGCGTCGACCATCGCGGAGCCGCTCGGACAGGTTATCGCCCAGGGCATGGCCGCTCGAAAGCCGGTCGTCGCCACTATCGGCGGTGGACCGTCCGAGATCGTCAGCGATCGCGAGACCGGCCTGATGGTGCCGCCGGGAGATGCTGCTGCCATGGCCGCGGCCATCCTCGATCTGCTGCATCATCCTGACTTCGCCGAGTCGCTCGCCGAGCGCGCGCAGAGCTATGCCATGGAGCAGTTTTCCGAAGCCCACGTTGCGCGGCAGGTCGAGCGCGTCTACGCGGATCTGCTTGGCAGTTAGGCGCTGCTAACTTTTAGATCGGCAACACGCCTTTGATAGCATCGGGAAGCAGCCGGCAGCGTAGCCCGCCGCGTCTGCGTCGTCTCAGGAGCATCCCTCATCCCGCGCGTCTCCGTACAGGAGTTCTACCCGTGAACATCTTTATCGCCCATGCCTCTGACAAGCTGACCGACCATCGGCCGCATGGGGATGGGCTGGTTGCCTACGGCTTCATCAAGAGCCTTGCCGCGCGCGGTCACACGCTGCACGTCGCCGTGCACAAGGCGGAGATTCGCGAGGCGCTGCCCGCCAACGTTCACCTCTATCCGATCCTTACCAAGCACGCCAAGGGGCCGCGGCAGCGCTTGGAGTACATGATCGGCATCCGCCGCCTGTTGCGGCAGCTCCGGCGCGAGCACACTGTCGACCTTATTCATCAGCTGAATCCCGTTTTTACCGGCCTGAGCCTGGCTCTTATCGGCGCCGGTCTGCCTCTTGCTCTGGGACCGTATGTCGGCTCGTGGCCGCCTGAGAGTGAAAGCAAACGCCGCTACACCACGCCGTCGCTGCAGCTGCGGCTGCTGTCGCACGGCAGGGCGGCCTTTGCCCGGCTGCAGCAAAGTTTTGCCGACCTGCTGCTTATTACCACGCCGGATGCGATCAGCCGCATTCCGGCAGCCGCACGCCTCGGATCGCGCATCCGGGTGCTTCCGCATGGGATCGATGCAGCGGCCTTTCCGCCACGAGCAGACGCGACAGGCTTTGACACCAACCCGAGTATCGCGCCGCTTGAGGCCAAGCCGCTGACCATTCTCTTTTACGCTCACGTGTGGCACGGAAAGGGTCTCGACACCCTGCTCGACGCCTTTGATCGCGTGGCCGACGCGGTGCCGGGCGTTCGTCTTACGGTGGCCGGCGACGGCGATGACCTGCCTGCGCTCAAACAGCGAGCCGCCCTGCTCACCCACGCCGATCGCGTGACCTTCCTGGGGGTCTGGTCGCGCGAGAACGCCGTTGATCTCTTCCATCAGGCCGATGTCTACTGCCTTCCCTCGCGCGGCGAACCCTTCGGTATGACGGCGCTCGAGGCGATGAGCTGCGCTACACCCCTGGTTGCGACCAAGGCCGGTGGTCTGGGCCATCTGGTGCAGCCAGGCGGCGGCAGGCTGGTCCCGCCCAGCGATCCGGACAGCTTGGCGAAGGCGTTGATCGAGCTGCTATCCGACCCCATCGAACGTGCCGCCATGGCTCGCTTCAATCGCACTTTGGTGGAGACGGTCTATGCCTGGGAACGTGTTGCCGAACGGCTGGAGGCGCTGTATCAGGAGACCCTGAATCGTAGACGAGAGCGCAAACCACAGCGCGGGGGCTCCCGCTCCGAGAACAACGGAAGCACGCCGCAGGATCCGCGCGTACAGGCCGTAAACTGAAGCCACACTCGCCACCGTAGCACTCCGCTCCTCCTCCGGCAGCCATGTCTTCTTGCTGTCCTCAGCCCGAAAGGAAGTAGCACGATGATGAAACTGGAACCTGTACTCCTTCGTTGTGCCGGCCTGCTTTTTACCCTGGGCACAGCGTCCGCCGTGACATCTGCCCAGCAGGCGGAGCAACCGGTTGCTGCCGACGCCTTTGTCGATTCGGTTGGCATCAACGTGCATCTTTCGTACACGAGAACGCCCTACTTCAGTAACTTTCCGCTCATTCAGCAGTCGCTGGTGGCGCTGGGTGTGCGTCATGTCCGCGACGGCATGGTCGATTTTGGGCCGAAGTCCTATTACTACGATCGTCATAATGCACTCGGCAGACTTGGCATCCATGGGGAGTTTACGACTGCTACCACGCAGTCGGCTGACCTGATCAAGACCTGGCCGACGCGGGTGCCTGACTCCTTTGAGGCCTACGAGGGGCCCAATGAGATGGACAAGAAGCCGGGCGGTCTCGATGCCCTGCGGACCTTTATGCCGGTGCTCTACACAGCCGCGAAGTCGGGCTATGCACCCAAGGCGTACGTCATCGGCCCATCGCTGACCGCGGACTCGTCCTACTCGCTAATTGGCGATCTGACGGCCAATCAGGACTTCGGCAATCTTCATAACTATTTCTCAAACCGGCCTCCCGGGACGCCGGGCTGGGGGCCGAACGGTTATGGCAGTATCCGCACCAATCTTGCGCATGTAGCGATCACCTCAAAGAGCCAGCCCGTCTACACGTCCGAGACCGGATATACCAATGCGGTGGGGATTCCGGCCTATCTTAGCCCCGAGGTGGCTGCCGTCTACATGCCGCGCCTGCTGTTCGAGCAGTTTCATTCCGGGATCAAGCGAACCTTTATCTATGAGCTGCTTAGTACCAATGGCGAGGACTTCGGCCTGCTGGACAGCACGGGAAAGCAGAAGCCCGCGTTCAAGGCAGTCGCGAATCTGCTGAACATGCTCTCCGATAAAGGGCAGGCGTTTACGCCTTCGCCCGTGAGCTACTCGATCTCCGGCGGGTCTCCGGCGGTGCACCACTTCCTTCTGATGAAGCGGGACGGCACGGTCTATCTCGGTCTGTGGCTGGAGGTCTCTTCCTTCAACGAGAACGCCCATACGCCGATCAGCGTCGCGCCGCAGCAGGTTACCCTGACGTTTGCTGCAGCGCCCATCGCGCTCAAAACGCATTCCTGGGGGGCCGACGGCAATGTGACAACGGCTGTGCTGAAGCCCTCGACTTCGGTCAAGCTGAACGTCTCAGAGAAGGTTGTGCTGCTGGAGCTTGGCTCAGCCCATCGGTCCCACTGAAGATGCTTCTAGAAGGTGTACGGCGAGTGGTCCCGTTGGTGTCCTGTTCCTTTGAGAACGGTGGCACGGGCGTTCTGAGACTGCTGTACACCTTCAGGAGAGGGGCGCTCAGCGCTCGGTGTGTGCTGCGGCGACTGACTCGAGAACGTGGTCCCGCGTAGCGACGCGCCCGCGGTTTGTCGCCAGCGAGGCACAGACATTTGTGAGCAGCTGTGTCATCTGCTTTGCGAAGACGGATCGATCAAAGCGTTCCGCATGCGCGCGCAGCCGCGCCGGATCCCACGTAATCTCTTCCGAGCGCAGGATGGCCTCACTGAGTGAAGCTGCCGTTGGCTCTGGGAACAGGACACCACTCACGCCATCGTCAATGGTATCGAGCGCGCCGCCGCGTCCATACGCGATACATGGCCGGCCGGAGGCATTCGCCTCGAGCGGCGTCATGCCGAAGTCCTCTTCGCCGGGAAAGAGGAAGGCTCGGCCGCGCGACATATACTTTGCCACGTCCTCGTCGCTGGCTCGCCCCAGAAAGGTGATGGAGGGGCCTGCGAGCGACTCAAGCCGCTGCCGGTCCGGCCCATCGCCGATCACGATCAACTTACGGCCGTTGAGGTTGCAGGCCTCGACCGCCAGGTCGATCCGCTTGTACGGCACCAGCCGCGAGACGATGACATAGTAGTCCTCAATCTCAGCCGAAATAAAAAACCGCTTGCAGTCGATGGGCGGAAAGATCACCTGCGCCTCGCGGTGATAGTGCGTGCGAATCCGTTCGGCAACGGCGGTCGAGTTCGCGATGAAGATGTCTGTTTGATCGGCCGCTGCACGATCCGCTCGCTTCAGCACGCGAAGTAGATTGCTTAGAACGAATCGGGTTGGCGCACTAAAGTTTTCCCGTCGCGCGTAGTCGTCATAGCGCCAGATCCAACGCGTTGGCGTATGGCAATAGCAGATGTGGACCGCCTCTGCCGGTTTCTGCAGGGTTTTTGCAAACCCATAGCAACTAGAAACAATGACGTCATAGTTCTTCAGGGAAATGCCGCGGATTGCAAACGGATATAGAAGAAAGTAATGCCGATAGAACTTCTTGATGCGAGGAAGTTTCTGCATCCACGTGGTGTGAATCTCGCGCGCTTTCATGTACGGGGAGAGCCGGTCTCGCACTAGCACGCTTGTGTATACGTCTGCCTGCGGCAGAACGCGGGCGATCTCCTCCGCGACGCGTTCCCCGCCGCCTGCCTGAACAAAGTTATCCTGCACAAAGGCAAAGCGAACGTGGAGATCGGTCGAAACGCTCTGCGACATAGTGCTCCTTTCAGTCATGTATAACATCGCGACTGTTCTCTCAAGCGCGGGGCTGCTCTTCCTGCAAAAGATCTCCCTGGCGGCTGAAGCTGTCCGTGCGGGAAGCACAAACTAAAGCTGCCATGCCTACTAGACAAACATTACGCCTAGGCTAGATGTGCGATACCGTGCGCCCTTTAGGAAGGGGTTGTCAATCCCCTATTTGTTCGCTTGCCGGCGTCCCTGAGAGGATCACTATATCTGGTAAGCGCGCAAACGCCTTGGTATGATGTGGCGTAGCGTGATTTGCAGGAGACCTCGGATCGTAAGCGACGGGCACAGCAGTAAGGTCGATTCACTCGCCATCACGTCTGAGGAACAGCTCGAGATCGCTGCTTTGCCGTCGCAGCCAGCGATGACGCCTCTCGTTCTAAACTTCAGCCGGAGTGCCCAGCGTTGACGAAAGCGAGTCGTGCTCATGGCCAGTAGTGACAGTCTTATCAGCAACCTGCCAAGTACGATCTTTCGCCAGAAGGGTCTGTTCCTGTCGATCTTCGGCGGCGTACTTCTGCTGACTGCCCTGTACCTGGTCGTGGTCAAGCGACAGTACAGTTCGGCCATGACCATTGCGGTCGAGAACGTCCGCGAGACGCTTGTGGTGAGCTCCGGCAATGCGGCTCCGCAGAGCAGCAGCTCCGGAGATCAGACAGAGACGCAGGTCAACTCAGAGATTGAGCTGCTGACCAGTGACGATATTCTGCAGCATCTGGTGGCCTTCCGCAGCACGCTGCGACCCAATGAACCCGCGCCCGCACCCGGCAGCGAAGAGATGTCCGGCGCCACGGCAAGGCTGTCCAAGCGCATCGAGATTACTCCGGTCCGCAAGTCCGCCATCATCGATGTAACTTATCGCGACTACACGCCGCAGCTGGCGCAAGCGGTGCTGCAGGAGCTCGAGAAGGAATACCTGAAAAAGCATGTTGGTCTGCAGCGTGCCGTGGGCGCGACTGAGTTCTTCAACCGGGAGACAAACTCCGCGACGCGCGATCGAGAGCGCGCCCAGCAGGATCTTGCTGACTTTCAGGCAAAGAATGGTTTTGTCTCGCTCCTGAAAGAGAAGGATCTGCTGGGGACCAACCTTGATCGCGTCAAGGACGCTGTGCTGCAGGACTCTGTCGATTACACGTCGGAGACCCACCAGGTTGACGACCTGAGGCGCCAGCTGGCGAAGACCCCCAGCCGCATTCCGACCGTGCAGCGGAGCGCTCCCAACCAGTACGTGCTGCAGCAGTTGATTTCGCAGCTTACAGACCTGAATAATAAGCGAATTACGCTTTCACAGCGCTTCGTCTCGACTGACCGCACCATGGTTGAGGTGACGGAGCAGATTGCTGGCGTTCAGGCAACACTGGACAGGATTACCAGCCGACCGGTTGTGGAGAACTCCGAAGATAACAATCCATCCTGGATGGCGCTTGATCTGCAGCTGAAGGAGCAGCAGGTAACCCTGGCCGCCACGGCCGCCCGCCTGGCAGAGCATCAGCGGCAGTCGCAACAGTTTAATGACCGTCTGACACACCTGCAGCAGATCACCGCAACCAACGACGCGCTTGAGCAGCAGGCTCAGGAAGCTATTACCAACCAGCTGAGCCTTACGGCGAAACGGGACGCGGCGAAGGTGGATGATCTGCTCGACGTTGGGCGTTTTGGAAATGTCGCCATCGCCCTTGCTCCGACGCTTTCCATGGCCAAGGTCAAACCGGTTGTGCCGCTGACGCTCATCCTCGGGTTTCTGACGGCTACCGTTCTCTGCCTAGCTGTCGCTGTCCTCAAGGAGTCCTCACGAGACGTCATGTTCACGCCGGAAGAACTGGAGAACAATGCGAAGCTGCCGGTGCTAGCCACCATCCCGGAGGCTGTCGATCTTCGCTCGCTGACCAGCTTCAACGCGAGACGACCTGTAGCTGCGACGCCATAACTCAGGACGGAGACCGCCATGCCCGCACCCTCGTCTGAACAGACTGTTCCCAGCACGGACCCTGCCGAAGGCTCCTCGCCTTCCGGCCGGGAGATCTTCGACGGCAAGTCCAGCTCGCAGATCGGGCATCTGGTGGGTTCCGTCTTCTTTTCGAATGATCGCAATGTACCTGGTGAAGGCGCGCCGATCATCGGTGTTACCGCACCCATCCACGGCGAAGGCACGACCACCATCACCACGCTGATGGCGATCGAGTTGACGCGCGCCGAGCAGTTTCGATCGCTGCGGATCGACACGCGCACGCTCGAGATGCTTCTGCCGCAACACCTCGACAACTTCAACTCACTCTGGTCGCTCAATCAGACCCATCCCTACTGGGTTCCCTCGGCAAACCTCACGAAGGCCAAAGGAGCGAAAGGGCCCTGGTCGACCGATCTCGACTTCCGGCGCAAGGTGTTTGACGAGCTACGGCGCCATTTTGACAATGTCGTGATCGACTGCCAGCCTGTCCGCAGCCCCACGGACGTGGCTCTGCTGTCCTCACTTGTAGATGGTTTCATTCTTGTGGTCAGCTCCGGTGGAAGCACCAACGCGCAGCTTCAGCAGGCAATTCGCACCATCAAGCTCACCGCGGGGGAGATTCGGGGCTGCTGCTTCAATCGCCGCACCTACCCCGTCCCAGCTCGCCTCTACCGATTCTTTAAGAGGTAACGATGAAGATCCGGCTTTCTCCTCTCGCCTCGCTTCTCCTGGCCGTCTACACCATTGTTCCCTGGATTGAGGCGCAACAGGCGCAGCCGCAACAACAGATACAACCTGTGCAGCTGGGGCAACCGCAAGCGCCACCATCCCTCGCGCAGCCGCTGCAACCGGCGCAACAGGGACTGCCGCCGCAGGCACGGCCCAGCTACCGCCTGCATAGTGGCGACCAGCTTAGTATCCAGTTCACCTACACCCCGGAGTTGAACGAGACCGTTACCCTGCAACCTGACGGCTTTGTCGTCCTCACCACGGGCGGTCCCATCCTGCTCGCGGGCAAGACCGTGGCAGAAGCCACCACCCTCATTCGCGATCGATCGAAGGATCGCTTGAAGGATCCTGTTGTCTCCGTCGTCCTCCTCGACTTCCTTCGGCCCTACTTCATCGTCGCCGGCCAAGTCGTCACACCGGCCCGGTACGACCTTCGCGAACCGACCTCGGCACTCCGCGCCATCATGCTTGCCGGCGGAATCAAGAACACCGGCAAAGAGACGCAGGTGGTCATCTTCCACGACTTTGAAGACTCTGCCCCACAGGTCGTGGTCCTTGATTTAAAGCACGTGGAAAAGCAGGCCGTCTTCGAGCACGACCTCGACCTTACCCCTGGTGATGTCGTCTTCATTCCCCGAACCAAGCTCAGCCGTCTCTCCGACTTTGCCGTCATTGCCAGCACCTTCGGTCTCTACCTGAATGCGGCCACCAACATTCTTCTTTATCGGTAGAGAGACGCAGTGGAGGGTCTACGTCGCTGGCCTTCTTGAAGTTTCGGTCGCCCTAGCCGCTAGCAGCCGCAGTTTCCGCTCGCTTCCGCAGGACGTCGTTATACAGCGCGGTCCATGCCTCGCCGGCGTCCGTTCCCAATAGCCTGGAGAGCGGGCCCGCATGCCGGTTAGAGGCGAGGCTATCCCGGATCGCTGTCACCACGGCCTCTGCCGATCGCGGCTCCAGCGGAAAGAACGTTCCCTGTTCGCCCGCGACCTCACGCAGGATGGGTATGTCCGAGCACACCACGCGACAGCGCAGCAGCAGCGCCTCCACCACCGGCAGGCAGAAGCCTTCGATGCTAGACGCGCACAACAGCAGCTCGCAGTGCGCATACAGCTGCGCCAGCTCCGCGTCCGCGATCGAACTGCGGAACTGCACGCCACCGCGGGCTGCCGCCATCGCTTGCAGCCGCTCTGTCTCCGAGCCACCGCTTCCTACCACAACCAGCTGCGTGCCCGCACGCACCACGCCCTCATCGAGCGCCTGGTAATAGGCCTCGATCACCAGATCGATGTTCTTGTTCTTCCGGTGCTGGGCAACGCAGAGCAGATAGGGCTCCGCCCGCGGCGGTTCCTGCGCCCCGGGATCGACCGCGATGCGCACATCCTGGTAGATCACCGGCAGCGCCATGCGATCGGCCAGCCTGGGGAACCAGTGGGTGAGCCGATCGCGCGTAAACACCGAAATCGATACAATCTCGTCACTGGCCGCCATGCCCATGCGCGTCACCAGCTTGTTGACGTACACGTTAGGAAACCCGATGGCCTCCGGTGTGTCGTACGCATAGAGATCGTGCATGGTCGTGACGATCCCCGCACGGAATCGTCGCCGCAGCAGCGGCATCGGAAACAGCGCATGCACGATGTCCGCTTGCAGCTCGCGCGCCAGCCTGGGCATGCCGCTTAGATACCACCAGTAGCGCGACAGCCCCGGCCGCTTGAGCGGGATCCAGCGGATCTGCGGGTCGTCCACATCCAGGTTCAGCGCATCGCGGTAGTACTCGCGCTGCCACGCGCCCAGCACCAGCGTCACGTCGAGCGACTCTACCTGGCGAAGGCACAGATAGAGGTTCGCCGTGAAGCGGCAGAGGCCGTACGGCTTGGTGAAGCGATGTAATCCCGACAGTAAAATGCGCCTTCGAGGCGCCGCCGCGGTCCTTGGCCCCACAGTCTCGTTGCTCACGATACAAAGCCTCGCAGGATCACTGCGTTTTCGCAACACGTTTCCCTTCCGCGGCTGTCGCCGTCGCTTGTTGCCTGCTGCTATGCTTTTGCAGGAAGAGCCGGTCCGTGTCTGCGGCGGGCGCCCGGATGCAATGCCGCGCCCGAGTACATGCCGGAACGCTGCGGAGGAGGAAACGAACATTGAGGTCTCACGCTAAACTTCAAGCCAGCATTCTCCGCCACTGCGTTGCAACACTGTGCGTCGCGGGCCTCAGCGTCGCCGCACTTTGCTCCATCGCTTCCCCTCTCGCGGCGCAGCAGAGTTCATCCTCCGCATCCCCTAAATCTGCGGAGTCCAGCAGATCGCCGCTGCCTGCGCCCGCCTATCAGCTGCAGGTCGGCGACAGCGTTGACATTTTCTACCGCATGACGCCCGAGTACAACCAGACCGTGACCATTCTGCCCGGTGGCGACGTTAGCCTGCAGCTGCTCGGTACCGTCCACCTCGCGGGTCTTGACCTGCAACAGGCGCACAATGCCATCCTTACCCGCGCCGCAACCCGCCTGCGAGATCCAGAGGTTTCACTGTCGCTGAAGGACGTCAACAAGGACCACTACGCCGTGATCGGAGAGGTGACCACCCCTGGCAAGTATGATCTTCACGGGCCGGTCAGTGTCATGGAGGCGCTCGCCACCGCCGGCGGCTTCCGCTCGACCTCCTCACAACAGAACGTCCTTCTGGTCCGCCGCCTTAGCCCCACCTCGGAGTACGGCGAGGTCTCGCAGATCGACTTCCGCAAGCTGCGTCGCCTCAACACGACCACCGAACTTCCCATGGTCCACAACGGCGACGTGGTTTGGGTGACTGCCAGCAAATTGGCAAAGATTGAGCGGCTCATCAAGCTCGCCAATCTGGGTGTGTACTACCCTCTGCCCTGAGCCGGAACAGGAACGACGTCACCCAGCCGCGGATCCATCCATCTTCCAGCGCACCGCCCAGGAGCATCGTGTCAGGTTCCCCTTTTCATCGTGCCCTGGAGCCTTCGGCAGCCACCACTGGCAGCTCTCTTCGTTCCTCCCTGGTCGCGCTCGTCGTCGTTCTCTCTCTCCTGCTCTTTGTGGCTGGCTTCTTCCTGGGAGAAGACGCCCTCGGCGGCGGCGTCCGCGACGACCTTTACATCTTCCATGGCCTCACCATGGTCGCCTTTCGCGACAAACCGTTCTTCACGGTTCTTCAGGATTACACCTCCGCCACAACGCCGCTGTTCCAGATACTGGAGTCGTTCAACCCTTTACTTGGACACGACACCTGGTTTCGAGCGACCAACATCATCTTCTGTCTGCTCACCGTCGTCCTCTTTGTTGCCGTCGTCTCCCGCCGCTTTCGCCACGTGCCTGCATCCGTGCCGATCGCCGCTCTCCTTGGATCTTCGATTCTGCTTTCGCCCTACTTCCGAGCCGAAAGCTACTGGGTTTCGACTGATGTCTTTCCGATCTTCCTGCTTCTGCTGACAGCCCTGCTTCTGCACTCGATTGAAGAGGCGGAGTCGCCTGGCGCACCGCTTCTGGTTCCTGCGGCTCTCGCGCTGCTCAGCTGGTCGACGTTCTACTGTCGTCAGTCGTACCTCTTTCTGCCCTTCTTCGTCTTTTGCCTTCTCCTTTGGCGTTTGCCTGAGCGCAGGCTGTCTATCACCCTGTTGTTTACAGTCTGTGGCCTTCCCGCACTCTACCTCGTCCATCTCTGGGGAGGTCTCAACCCGCCCAGCTTCAAGCGTCATCAAGGGTTTGCCCTCGAAGGCATCGCGGCTCCCTTGTCCATGGTCTTTATCTATGCCGTGCCCTTCCTGCTTGATGCACTTCTGCGATCGCGCCATCAGCTTACGGCGCGGCTTTTCGCCCGGCGAAGGCTCTGGCTCTCACTGCTGGTTGGCCTGCTCGTCTTCGTAGCTGTCTTTCACGGCTTCCACTTCAATGCCCGTCATGAGGGCGGCGGCATCGCCTCCAAGATCCTCGAGCACCTCGGGCGGCCAGGGCGCTATCTCTTCCTTCTGCTCAGCTATCTAGGCCTGGTGATTCTCTTCTTTCTGGCGCGTGGGGCGTCGTGGAAGGGAAGAGTTCTCCTTCTCTCCTTCTTTGCCCCTACCTTCATCATGGCCATCTTCTTTCAGCGCTACTACGATCCCTTGCTGATCATGGCCTTCTTCGCGCTTTGGGAACGAGACAGCGTCCAGCGTTTCTTCACACCCAGACTCGCCGTCTTCCTGATCCTTTTCAACGTCCTCCTGCTGGTTGGCGCCGTCGCCTACAACGTCAGGAGCAAGCCCGTCTTCGCCCCGCTCTCGAGCTATCGGCCCGCCGTCAACCTGGGTCGCTGACGCCGGCCGACGGTGCCGACGACACAGGCGAAATCGCCAGCCGCTGAAAGCACGTGACCGTCATCGACAGGATGAAGCAGAAGAATAGAGAGGAGGAGACGTACACCGACTCAGAGTCTGTGAACCCGTTGATCACGATGAAGGTCAGCAACGCGCCAAAGAACGCCGCGCCAAGCGTCGCGCCGCGCTGCAACCGACTCCGGGTTCTCACAATCGCCAGAATCAGGCAGAGACAGTAAAGCACCAGACCGACTGCGCCCAGCGACAACAGAACGTCGACGTAAGCCGAGTGAGCGGCGGAGATCGCCCATCCCTGGTCCACCGAGATATCTGCAATGTGCGGTGCTGTCCAGAACCCTCCAAACCCGCCACCCGCGATGGGATGGAGCTTTACGAAGTTCATCAGTTCGGACCAAAGGGGAATCCGGCCCGTCAAGGTTGCATTGTCACTGGTCGTTGGGTCCCGCCCAAACTGCAGACTGTCTGCAGCAAACGACACCAGATCGTTCATCTGCAGCCACACTCCTAACAGCACCGCCGCTGCCAGGGACGAGCCCACCATCCATCGTTGTTGCCAGGCCTTTCGTGTCGCGACGAACGAGAACAGCAGAGCCGCAATCGCGGCCAGCATGGCTGTGCGCGACTTGGTGAGCAGAGCGACGACCACGCTGAAACACAGCATCCAGAACCAGACGCGCTGCCGTGACGACGGCCATCGCCACAGATAGAACGCGCCGATGATCGCGATGGAACAGTTCACAGCCTCCTCAGTCGGCGAGGATGTTCCCGAGAAGCGGTACGCAACCTCCCAGGGCTTGAAGTTGCCAAGAGCCAGTTCGCACACAACCCCGAAGATCATGTACAGCAAAGCAGCCGAGGTCAGGCCAACAACAATCTGGCGCGGTTCGAAACGAAGTTTTATCTGAAGCGCCGTGAAGGTGAGAACGACGACCCCAAACAGCCGCGAGATCGTGGCACCAGGGCTCGTCGCCCAGACAACGCTTCCCATGGTCCACAGCAGCAGCAGCGCGGCGCACGCCCCGCCGGCTCCTGTCACACGAAGCCGATTGCGCCAGAGCAACGGCAGCCCGTAAACGCCGTACAGACCCAGCAGCAGAAAGGCCACCTGCCGCCCCGCTGATCCATTGCCCGCAGTCGCGGCGTAAGCCTCGGAGGCAGCCTCCACGTCCAGAACGTCGAAGGTAGAAGCCATGGGATCGTGCGACGCAAGAAAGAAGCATACGGTGAGAAATGCGAGGTGAAGCCATGGGCGAGCGTCTGTAGGCGCCAGTACAGTCGTAGACAGGCGACTTCGCTCCCTATCCCATGTCGCCGCATTCTCTGCGTTGAGTCGCCTGATCACCATACCCATGCTCGCCATCAATCAATCTGGTACATGTCAACGCGCGGCGGCGCGCTCGTTCTCGATCCCGAACGTCACCGCAAACTGAAGCATCCGCAGCATAGCCGCGATCATGTGTGCGATCAGCAAGGCCACTGCGCCGCCGATTGGCCCATACAGCCGCACCAGAGGAATGCCACAGGCGCAGACAGCTACCGGATACACCCAGCTGATGCGCAGGTCGAGTTTCCCATGTCCCGAGGCAAAGAATCCGCAGGAGAGCGCGAAGCCCGCGGCTCCCGCTGCGAAACTCAGCGTCAGCAAAAAGATGGTGAGACCGTTGCCTGCGTACTTTGGCCCGTACAGCAGTACCACCAGCCGATTGCCGGCAAAGAAGATGCCGCCTGAGAACAGCAGCATCGATCCGGTCAGAACCGCTGTCGCCTTCCACACCAGCTGCCGCATCGCTCCCGTGCCACCCGTCGCAAAGGCGTGCGAGACCTTGGGTTCGATGTAGTTCTGCAACCCGAGCAACAACGGATTTCCGAGTGCGTTGATGCCAAAACACGCTGCCCACACGCCCGCTGCTGCTGTCCCGTGCATCTTCGAAACCAGCCACGGATAAGAGTAGAGACTCGCGGACCACAACAACTGGCTGCCGAAGATCCATCGCCCCAGATGCCAGTTCTTGGTGAGAACGTCGCGTATCTCGGCTATGTGAAAGTTGAGCGCCTTCGCATATCGCGCCATCCATGCCACCAGCAGCACACTGCTGGCAATGCCGACCGCCAGCATGCCGGTCGGCGCTGAAAGCCAGTGCTGCCGCGCAAACAGAAACAACAGCGCCACCTGCAGCACCCCGACGGCAAGGTCAGCCAGCATCGCCTGCTGCACCCGCAGCTTGGTGAAACATACCCGCCGGAACATCTCCTTGAAGAGCAGCAGCGGCGCCGAAAATGCCAGCGCCAGCATCACCAGCGCAAGAGGCGAGTGCGCGAGGTGAAAGATGCCCGCGGCCATCAGCAGGGCGACCGACAGGGTTCCGCCCATCGACAGCTGCTGCATGTAGGCGCCATCCGTGTAGCGCTGCGCCGCCTCCGCCTCCAGCCGCGGCCAGATCAGAATGTAGGGCGACGTCACCAGCATCTGCTGCACTGCGATCGCAAACAGCACCACAGTGTAGCCCAGCATGTAGAGGCCCAGCGTCTCCTTCGAACAGAAGCGCCCGATCAGAATGCCGGTTGAGAAGTTCGTAAGACTCACGACTACCTGGTCGACCAGCGTCAAGAGCCCGCGATGCTCGATCAGGCCACGAATTCTGCTGCCGCGAGCAGCAGGCAGAAGCTCCGACTGCACCTCAATCAGCTCCTGCGTTGTCACTGCGCCGGCGCCGATTGGCGACCCCTGGCCGATCAGGCTGGCGTCACTCTCGTCCAGCAGGCTCACGCCGTCTTCTCCTGCAGCGCGGGCAGCACATACTCGGTCGCCAGAACCGCGGCGATACTCGCAAACGCCGCCAGCACGAGACCAAGAACGATATTCAGCAGCAGCCGCGACTGCGAGGGAATTTGCGACTCGGTCGGCTCCTGCGCCACCACAACATTCGTAATCTTGTTCTGGTCGAGCATCTCGGAGACTCGTGCCTGTTCCTGTCGCCGCGCGTAGTTTACGTAGTTCTCACGCGCCTGCAGCACCTCGCTCGTCAACAGCTCGTACTGCCCGGAGACGTCCGAAAGATGGTTCAGCATCTCTGTGTCTGACTTGATCTGCTGCCGCAGTACAGTTTGCTTCGCCTGCCATCCTGCCAGGTCGACGCGCTTCGTCGCCAGGCCGGTCTGCACGCTCTGCAGCGCCGGATTCACGTCGCTGGCCTGCTCAAAGTTCTCGGTCGTCCTGGCGCCGGCCAGGGCCTTGCGTGTGGTCTCAATCTCTTTGTCTGTCTCCTGCAGCAGCGGATCCTCGTCACGGAACTTGCTAGCCTGCATTGTTCTTCGGTTTACCAGGTCCGCCAGCAGCGCTGTCAGATGATCCACCGAGAACTGGTTCAAACCCGATCGTTGCAGCGTCTCCTGCCGCGGTGAAAGCCGCGCCTGCAGCAGCTCCGACTGCAGAATCTCCTGCTTCAACTGCGCTACCGTGGCGTCGCATTGTTGAAGCGAACTCTCGCGCTCCGCCAATGTTGCCGTTAACAGGCTTCGCTGCTGGTCCAGATTCACTACATTTTGCCCTCGGCTGAAGGCGGCCAGAGCCGCTTGCGACTGCGTCAGCTCGTCCTGATAGTGATTCGTTTGCTCCTTGAAAAAACCATATCCGCCGGGCGTGCTTTGTGCGCGTAGATGCGCCTCCAGATAGCCGGCTTCGATGGTTCGCAGAACCGCCGCCGCGAGCTCTGGCGATCGGTCCGCATACTCCACCTCAATAATGTTTGCTTTGCGCACCGGTGTGACCTGCAGCGCCTTGCCCAGCCTGCCGACAGCGCGGTCAATATTTTCCTGCTCGGTGCCGGGCGAAAGCAGTCCCTTATGCGCCAGATGATTCTTCACCACCGCCGAGCGCAGCAGATCATAGCTCGTGAGCAACTCCACCTCGGAGTTAACCTCTGCCTCACTTACCGCGCCCAGCGTTACAGCGTCCGCCCGCTGCGGCGTCGACACCATATCTGTTGGCGCAGACCGAACCAGAATCTTCATGGAGGAGCTGTACTTTGGCGGCAGCAGCAGACCCACCACGAAAACCACGGCAAATACCAGAAGAAATACTGCCAGCATCAGCGAGCGGCGGCGCCGTACCATCGCCACCATGCTTCGAAAATCATCCGCGCGGGTTGTATGGATCGCTTCGGCAAACATATATAGTAGGGCCACGACAGCTGACAATCGCCGGGTGCATCGCCTGCTCCGTGCGCGATCCGCACCCTAAAGAAGGCTCCGGAGATAGTTTCCATCGCATTTCACCGCGCTGACGTGAAACACGAGTTATACACTCTTACTGACCCGCTGCTGTGCTTTCTTATACGCCTTAACCTACGTCAGGACTGTAGTTGTGAATGAGTGTATAGCGTCTCTAATGCATTATGGGAGTGTAAAGATCAATGCGCGATATTCTGGGCGTCCACATCGGTGGGCTGAGCTATAGCGAAACGACGAAGCAATGCGTGGCTTGGGCTCAGAAGAGTGAGTCGCGCGCCGTCTTCTTCGCCAATGTGCACGTCATCATGGAAGGCTTTGACAATCATGCCTTCCGTGCCCAGTTGAACGAAGCCGATCTTGTCAATCCCGACGGGATGCCCCTGGTCTGGGGGCTGAAGTTCCTCGGCGAACGCTCCGCCAGCCGCGTCTATGGTCCCGACACGACGTGTGCCCTGCTCCGCGCCGCGGAGGACGCCGATCTTCCTGTCGGCTTTTACGGCGGCAGCCCCTCCACTCTCGAAGCGCTGCTGGTGACGGTGCGCCGCGACTACCCGAACCTCAACATCACGTACAGCCTTTCGCCTCCCTTCCGCATGCTGACCCCCGAAGAGGACGAGCAGATCGTGCAGGACATTACAGATTCTGGCGCAAAGATGCTGTTTATCGGGCTCGGCTGCCCCAAGCAGGAGCACTGGTGCATGGCCCACCGCGGTCGCGTCCCCGCGGTCATGCTGGCCGTCGGGGCCGCCTTCGATTTCCTTGCAAACACCAAGCCGCAGGCACCTCGCTGGATCATGCGCAGCGGCCTTGAGTGGCTCTTCCGCCTGGCCTCCGAGCCTCGCCGCCTCATCGGTCGGTACCTGAAGCACAATCCGCGCTTCCTCGCCCTCTTCTTCATGCAGTGGATGGGAAACCGCAAACGCGTCAGCCCGGCCTGAGTTCCCACGGGCGAGTTTGTCGTCGAATCGATAGTACGACTGGACCGCCACATACCCCGGTAGTTACGGGCACTGATCTGGCTGGTACAGCCGGCTTCGAGAGCACTAAGTACATTGTTGATCGCAAATTTAGCAGCACAGTGGTGAGAGCACGGCTGCTCGACCAGCTGTTCGCTTACTCTTTGCTTGCGCCTACCAGAGACAGAGTGAGATAGCCCGTAGTTCCGGAATATTGCCCTAATAAACGAGGTAAATCTCTCGAAGCGAAAGACTTCAAGCGGAAGCACGCCACTGCGCGCTGTGGTTAGCGGCGGGTGCGACTACGTGCGGGTGGTGATCAGGGCTGGAGGTAGTAGCCGTCGCGGGTACGGACGGTCAGGCCGGGTTTGTCGACACGGAGTTCGAGGTGGTGGTACTCGTTGGGGGTTTCGGCGGGTGGCGGGGTGAAGGTGAGCTCGTAGAAGGCGTCGGCGTCGGCGACGCAGCGGCGGAGAGAGCCGGCGACGTCGCTGTTGCCGCTGATGGCAAGGCCGCCGGACTGGCTGGCGAGGACCTGGAGGCTGAGGTCGCCGAGGTCGACCTGGGAGGGCTTCTTGACGCCTTTGAGGAAGGTCTCGTAGTAGAAGGTGCGGAGGCCGGCATCGGCGGGACCGATGGGGTCGATGCTCGAGAGGCTGATGTGGGCCTGACGGAGCTGGGTGGAGAGGCTGACGATCTCAGCGAAGATGCTGTCCTGCTGCTTGCGGTCGAGGTCGATGGCGGGGCCGGAGAGGTATGGCCAGCCGGGAGAGATCCAGAGGATGAGTTTGCGGCCGGGGTGTTGGGACTCAACTGAGACAAGCTGGCGGAGGGTGTTGAGCGACAGGGTGAGGCGGTCTTCGGCGCCGTAGAAGCCGGTGGAGCGGCGAAGGATGCGAAGGCCGATCTCCTGGTGATCGAGCGCGTCCGAGAGGGCGTGGCCGTCTTTGGTGAAGCCGGGCTGGATCTGGGTGCCGGTGTCGGTGAAGACGGCGAGGGTGGTGGGATAGGGGAGCTGGCCCTCGTTGGTGTGGAGGTATTTGTCGATCTCGGAGCGCTCGTAGGCGACATTCTCGAAGCGGGTGTTGACGGCGTCGATCACGATGACGACTTCAACGGGCGCGTCTTTGCCGGTGTGTGCCTGGAAGTTGGAGAGGGCGCGGGGGGCTTTGTTGTCGAGCAGGGTGAAGTCGCCGGCAGTGAGGGCGGGGACGGGGGGACCGGCTTTGTTGGTGGCGACGGCGTCGATGATGATGGGCTGGGTGGAGGACTGGGCGGGCGTGGGGTTGGGGCTGGCGGGGATGGTGACGGGGCGGGACGAGGCGCCGGGCTGCTGGGCGGCGGCGGCGAAAGGAAGCAGGACAGCTGCAAGAAGCGAGGCGCGAACGGCGAGGGTCATAAGTGCTCCTTTGAGCTGTAGGAGCCTCTAGGGAGTGAGACGCTGGTAGCCGGCGCGGGGTTTTGGGCGGAGGCTTTTGTGTTCCCATTCGACTTCGCTCAGGGGCCGTTCGATAGGAGTGACATGTAGGAGCTCTCGACTGCGCCCGCTTGACTCGCCTGCGGCTTGCTCAGGAGCTTTGATCGAGATGACGGATTCGTGGGTGGGGTTTGCTGTGGTGGCTGGGGTGTGCTGTGGTGTATCTTGCTCGTCAACTTGCTGGTTCAGGGGACTGCTTGTGGGTAAAGGTTTGTGCGTCGTGGCGTTGATGTTGGGGTTGTCGCGGGGGTGGGGACAGGGTGCGGCGCGGGATGGGGAGGCGAGTGGGCCGGTGACGACGCTGACGGTGGCGACGCGGGTGGTGGAGATTGCGGCGGTGGTCAAGAGCAAGGACGGATCGCCACGCGGGGGCATGACGAAGGACGACTTTGTGCTGAAGCAGGACGGCAGGGAGGAGCCGATTCACTACTTTTCGCAGGGATCGGAGCTGCCGCTGACGCTGGCGCTGCTGGTGGATACGAGTGGGAGTCAGCGGACGTTTGTGGGGGATGAGACGGCGGCGAGCGATGTGTTCTTCGAGACCATGCTGGGGCGGGCGAAGGATCGGGCGATGCTGGTGCAGTTTGACGCGCGGGTGCTAGCGCTGCGGGGGCTGACAAACTCGGCGAGCACGCTGCATTTATCGCTGCTGAACCTGGCGCAGGAGCCGGCGGCGGCGGCGAATGGGACGCGGCTGAACGATGCGGTGTATGGGGTGGCGCGGAACTTTCTGGCGAAGGAGACGGGGCGGAAGGCGATGGTGATCCTGAGTGACGGCGGCGACGAGGGCAGCCGGGCGACGATCGATGCGGCGATTGAGCAGGCGCAGCGGGGCGATGTGCAGATTTACGCGATCGACTATAGCGCGTGGGAGTCGGGGAGGATGGCGCACGGGCCGGGGACGGCGGCGGGAGGCGATCCGGGGCTGGCGGCCTTGCAGAAGCTGTCGGAGAGTACGGGCGGGCGGGTATTTACGGTGTCGCGGGCGCTATCGCTGCGGCAGATCTATGCGGAGATTGCGGAGGATTTGCGGTTGCAGTACGAGGTGGGGTATACGCCGCCGGCGGATGTGCAGCCGAACAGTTATCACAGGCTGGAGCTGCGGGCGAAGGACAAGAAGCTGGTAGTGCAGGCGCGGAAGGGGTTTTTCGCTCAGCCGTAGGTGAGGCAATGCGGCGGCTTAGCGATGTTACTTTCGTGGGACTGCAGGGTAACGATGTGTTGATGTGCGGTGTGTGCGGGCTGGCTAGACTGCGCGTATGGCACGTGGTGTTGGGCTAGCTGGCATTGTGGTTTGGGTCGTGGCTGGGATGTTTTTCTCGGGTTGCGGGGGGACGCAATCGGCGGGGACGGTGCCAGCGTCCGTGACGCCGGTGGTTGCGCCGGTGACGGCGGCTCCCGCGCCGGCGGTGCCGAAGTGGGTAGGAGCGTGGGGAGCGGCGATGACCAACGCGGATGCTTCCCATGAGAACGGCGGCGGAGCGGACGAGAGCTTTCGGTTTCTGGTGACGCCGACGGTGAGCGGGACGGTGGCGCGGGTGCGGCTGTCGAACGTGTACGGGAAGACGGCGGTTACGGTGGGGGCGGCGCGGCTGGCGGTGGCGGTCGAGGGCACGCCGAGGGTGGATGCGGGGCGGGATTGGCCGATGTTCTTCAAGGGGGCCAGGAGCGTGACGATCGGGCCGGGGCAGGTGGTGGTGTCCGACCCGGTGTCGATCACGTTTTCGTTTGGCGAGACGCTGGCGGTGTCGGTGAACCTGGCGGGAAAGTTTGGACCGGTGTCGCGGCACAGCTCAATCTTTGTGACGAACTATCGGAGCGGGACGGGATCGGGCGATGTGACGGCGGATGCGGCGGGTGCGGCGTTTACGGGAACGATGACGGACTGGCTGCTGGTCAACGGGGTAGATGTGTACGGCGACTACCAGGGGACGGTGGTGCTGTTTGGCTCGTCGACCACGGATGGGTACCACTCGAACTACAGCTCGGACAAGGTGTATCCGGTGCCGAACGGACCGGTGGCGGGCCAGACGACGAGCCGGCTGTCGGACTGGCTGGCGCGGCGGCTGAACGCAGCGGGATACAAGGTTGGGGTGCTGAACGAGGGGGTTCCGGGGGACACGGTAACGGCGGACGTGACGAACACGCTGAATGATGTGCGCAACGCGAATGAACGGATCGCGCAGGATGTACTGGCGCAGCCGAACGTGGTGGCGATGGTGACGTACTTTGGGTCGATCGACATACGGTCGCCGGACTGCAAGTCGGCTCCGGCGATTGAGGCGGCGACGGAGCAGATGGTGGCGACGGCGGCGGCGGCGGGGATACGGGTGGTGCTGGGGACAATTCCGCCGTCGGCGTTCTGCACCAATCCGGCGCAGGCGAACTATGGGCCAGTGCCGACGCCGGCGGATCCGTTTGCTGGAGGCGCAGACGGGCCGGGGCGGGAGAATGGCGGCGAGGTGCAGCGGACGACGCTGAACGGGTGGCTGCGCACGATGGGCGCGGGCTTGCCGGGGGTGGTCGGGGTGGCGGACTTCGATGCGGTGCTGGCGGATCCAGCGCGTCCGGACTTTCTGCTGGCGCCGTATAACTCTGGCGATAATTATCATCCGACGGGGGCTGGGTATGAGGCGGAGGCGGGAGCAATCTCGCTTGGGATGCTGGTTGGGAGATAGAGATGTGTGGGTTTGCTCAGGAATGAGGATTTGTACGTCACTGCGCTGCGTGGTTAAAGGCGGAATGCGGGGGTCTCTCCACTACGCTGCGCTTCGGTCGAGATGATGGCTTCAGGTGGGGAAGGCGGTTTCGGGTCGGCGGTACAAGCGGCAATCGAACTACTGCGGATTACTTTCTTTGCCGGTTGAGCAACTTTTTCGGGGATGTCTGCGTTTGTAGGGATATGCCCCAGAAACCTGTTCGCTCGCTGGTTGGTCTATTTGTGCTGTGCGTGTTGCCCATGATGTTAAGCTGCTCGAGTGGGACGGCTCCGCTGCCGACTGCGGGCACGTCGCCAGCGGCGGCTTCGATCTGGGCGGTGGCTTGGGGAGCTTCTCCCGAGAATGCGCAGGCGGGGACGGAGAACACCGGTGGGTCGGAGCAGAGCTTCCGCAGCTTCTTTCTGCCGACGGTGTCGGGGACCGAGGAGCGGGTGCATTTTTCGAATCTGTTTGGGACGACGCCGCTGGTGATTGGATCGGCGCGGCTGGCAGTGGCGGTCGGTGCGGCGGGTACGGCTGCCGGCGTGACTTCCGCGATTGATCCGACGCACGATGTGCCGCTGACGTTTAGCGGGGCGACGAGCGTGACGATCCCGGCCGGGCAGGAGATTGTGTCGGACTCGGTGAACGTGACGTACACGTTTGGCCAGAAGATGGCGGTGACGATGTATCTGCCGGGGAGTTTTCCGGCGCTGACGCAGCATGAGTCGCAGGTGACGACGAACTATGCGACGCCAGTGGGGGCGGGCAATACGACGACGGACGCGGCGGGGACGACGTTCAGCGTAGCGAACACGGAGTGGTTCGTGGTGAGCGGCGTAGATGTGTATGGGCTGTATGGCGGCACCGTGGCGATCTTCGGCAGTTCGTCGGTGGACGGCCATGCGTCGAACTATGGGAACACGAACTCGTACCCGGTGATGAATGTAGCGATCGCAGGACAGGATAACGATCGGCCGTCGGACTGGTTGGCGCGAGAGTTGCAGACAGCGGGGTACAACGTGGGGGTGTTGAACGCGGGGACAATCGGCGACCCGGCGGCGGAGGATTCGCGGACGGCGTCGGGGCTCTCAACTGCAGGCGTGGATCGGATGAAGCATGACGTGCTGGAGCAAGCGGGCATCAAGACGGTGGTGATCTATTTTGGCGGGATCGATCTGCGGGTGGACTGCGTGCCGGCGACGAATGTGGAGGCATCGCTGACGAACATGGTGGCGCAGGCGCAGGCAGCAGGGGTGCGGGTGATTCTGGCGACGCTGCCGCCGAGTGAGTACTGCCAGACGGCGACGCCGCTGCCGAGCGCGGCGGATCCGTATGCGGGCGATGTGACGCCGGGGCCGGAGAATCCGGGATCAACGCAGCGGCGGGCGTTGAATGCGTGGATCAAGACGACGGGGCTGACCTTGCCGGGGGTGGTGGGGATAGCGGACTTCGATGCGGTGTTGATGGACCCGAATCATCCGGACTTTATGCTTGCGAACCTGAACTCGGGGGACAACTTCCATCCGAATGGCGTGGGGTATGGGGTGCAGTCGGCGGCGATACCGCTGGGGAGTATTCTGCTGGCGCCATAGGATCAGGAGCGGCAACAGGTTTGCGCCACAAGAAAAGGCCCGCTCTGAATACGCGGGCCTTTCCTTGTGTAACACGGGACGGTTGGTTTAGCGGTGACCGCCGCCACCGCGGGAGCCTCCGCCGCCACCGTGGTAACCGCCCTGGGCGCCGGCGAAGTGCTCGCCGCTGGCATCGTGGCCGGCGTTGCCGACGTGACCCTGGTAGTCCCGAGCCTCATTCGGATGGAAGTGGTTGAACGCCTCTTCGTTGCGTTCAGGAAAGGGACCGTTGTAGCCGCGCCGCGGATCGAAACGATTGTCGACGTGGCCGTAGAAGCCCCGTGGACCGTGAAACCAGGGGCCGGCGCCGATGAAAATGCCGCTGGAGAACCAGTCCGGGCCGTAGTAGCCGTAGGGCGAGCAGTTGTACGGGGCGTAGTCGAAGTAGCCGTAGGGGCAGACGGGTGCGGTGCCGATGTTGATCGAGACCTGTGCGGGCGCAACCGACGCGCCGCTCAGCACGGCGGCGGCAAGTGGAGCGAGAACAAGGGGCTTCCAGGCGAACATAGATCCTCCATGACACTTTCATTCGAGTAAGAGAGCGACGGGGCGCTGCGCGTTGTGCGGGAGCGTGCTGCACACCGTTGGCACAGATGCGTTTAGGCGGGCGTAAAGCGGCAGAGCAGGGTGCGGCCGGGATCCGGGGGAGGCGCGAGGGTGACGGCCAGGTGGTGGAGGGCGGGGATGATGTGATCTGCCTCCTGGAGCTCGGCGGGCGGATGCGAGGAGGCAATGGCGAGGACCTGGCAGCCGGCGGCTTTGGCGGAGCGGATGCCGGCGGGGGCGTCTTCGAGGACGAGGCACTCGGCGGGCGGGATGCCGAGTTGCTCGGCGCCGAGGCGGTAGGGTTCGGGATCGGGCTTGCCGCGGGTGACGTGGTCTGCGGAGACGAGGTGATGGGGCAGGGCGACGCCGAAGAGACCGAGGCGGTGGCGGAGGATGCGTTCCGAGGCGGAGGTGACGATCGACCAGCGATCGGGCGGAAGCGAGGCGAGGAGTGGGGCTACGCCGGGGTAGAGCAGGGTTCCGGCGGAGTCTTCGGCGTCGAAGTCTTCCAGGCGGCGGAGTTCGGTGGCGAGATCAAGGGTAGGCTGGGCGTCGCGGATGGTGTCGACGGTGCGGCGACCGTGGGTGGTGTGGATGGAGAAGGTGTCTTCGATGCCGTGGAAGCGGGCCCAGCGGCGCCAGCTGCGCTCGTCGGCGGCAGTGGAGCTGACGAGGACGCCGTCCATATCGAAGAGGAGAGCCTGGACGGTGAGGGTGACCTCGGGCATGGTGTCAGGGTAGCAGTGGGGATCAGCCAGCGGTAGAGGAGCAGAACTCTTCCGGGATGGCGGGGCAGAGGGGCGAAGACAAATGGACACAAGAGAGAAAGACGAGAGAAAAGCGGCAGGCGCGGGCGCAAGAGCGAGAAGAGCGGCGATGCTGGACGCACGCGCGATCGATGCTGCAGGATCGCGCGTGCGGGACTGGCGATGTCCTTAGCGGGACTCGCGGACGGGAGACCAGCGGATGCCGCCGTTGAACGTCTGACGGTAGAACTCGCGCTGGACTGGATAGATGGTGCTGCCGTTATAGAAGCCGAAGACCTCGTTGGTGAGGTTGAGGGCGGAGGCGACGAAGGAGAAGCCTTTGGGGAGCCTGTAGGTTCCCTGCAGGTCGACCTGGAAGTGCGAGTAGAAGTATTGGTCGCCGGTTGGACCTTTGGGGCCGCCGCCGGTGACACCGTCGTTTGCCTGACCGCTCGATAGGATGGGGCCGGAGTTGCTGGTGTCGTACTGGTAGGCGGCGATATTGGCCTGGTTGTAGGTGGCGCCGAGGCGGACGGAGAGCTTGCCCTTGTCGTAGGTGGGGCTGAAGTTGAAGCTGTTGGGGGCCTGGCCGATGAGGGCCGGGTTGGCGCCTTCGGGGCCACGGTGAGGTCCGCTGATCTGGCCGGGCTGAATGACGGATGGATCGATGTAGGCAGGGAACCTGGCCTGGGAGGCGGTGTAGCCGTAGTTGGCGGAGACGCCGACGCCGTTGAGCAGACCGGGCAGATAGGTGAAGTGCTGCTGGAAGGAGGCCTCGAACCCGTAGACGTAGGCGCTGCCGGCGTTGACGGTTTGGTCGAGATAGTAGGGCAGGTTGTTACCGGTGAGGGCGGGATCGGCGGCGACAAGGGTCTGGGTGGCGAGGATCGGGTTGCTGAGGTTTTTGTAGAAGAAGCCTGCTTGGACGAGGCCGGTGTGGGGCAGATTGTTTTCGTAGAGGACGTCGATGTTGTCGGCGTACTCGGCGCGGATGGCGGGGTTGCCTTTGCTGACGGTGGTGCGGGCGCTGCCGGCGCTGGTGACGGTCTGGAAGGGGATGAGGTCGCTGAACTGCGGGCGAGAGAGGCCGCGGCCATAGACGACGCGGAGGCCCTGGGTGGGGGTGAGGGCGTAACGTACTGAGCCGCTCGGAAGGACGTCGAGATAGGAGTACTGGATGCGGATGGGGGTGGTTCCAACGGAGTTGTTGGGATTGCTCTGGCCGTCGTAGCCGAGATTGTTTTCGCTGGTGTTTTCAAAGCGGAGGCCGAGCACAACGCGGAAGCGGCCGAGGTCGGTGGTGTTCATGATGTAGCCGGCCGAGACCTTCTCCACCTGATCAAAGGAGTTGCCGACGATGCTGCTTGAGGGGTCCAGGGCCTGGCCGGGGAAGGACAGGACCTTGCCGTAGTCGACGGCGGGACCGAACTTGTAGATGCCGCCGTAGTAGCCGGGATCGGAGAAGGTGTTGAGGAAGTTGGACTGCGCGAGCGAGGGATCGGCCGGGTTGGCGGCGGTGGGAATGAAGCTTTGGGTGTTCTGGTTGACGAACTTGTGGACGTTGCGGAAGCGGCCGCCAAACTCAAAGCGGCTGGCGTGGCCGGCGAGTTTGTACGGGGTTGCGAGCGATGCACTGAAGCCGAGGTCGACCTCGGGGTTATAGAAGTACTGGACCGTCTGGCCGGTGTAGAAGAGGTTGGTCGGGTCGAAGATGTTGACGCCGTTCTGCACGTTGATGTGAGGCGTGAGCGGGTGCGAGACATCAAGGCCGTAGGTGATGGCGTTGAGCGGATTATTTGTTCCCTGCGGGGAGAAGTTGGCATGGCCGTAGCCGTTGTCGCGGGTGCGGGCGACGGAGGAGTCGACATCCCAGGAGAGGAGCGATTGCAGCAGGACGTGATGGCCGCCGAGCTGGAGGCCGCCGATATCCTGCACGGGGCGGCGGCGCAGTGCGGAGAAGGAGACCGTGCCGTCGTTGCCGCCCTGCAGCGGGCTGGTGAAGGTGTTGATGGCGGGCGAGTAGATCCAGTCATCGCCGAAGTTGTTGAAGTGGGAGTAGAGGTACTTGAGATAGACGCTGGAGGTGTCGGTGAAGCGGTAGTCGAGGGTGCCGCCGATGCCTTCGCGATCGCGGAAGTATTTGTAGTCGCGGAGGTCGTAGGTGCCGGCGAGGGCGGGGCCGGGTTCGACGTCGTTGATGCCGCGGCCGTTGTAGTCGTAGGAGCCCGAGAGGAGGGCACCGAGCTTATGGCCGGCGAGGAAGCGCTTGCCGACGGTGCCATCGAACTGATCGTTGGCGACGCCGCCGAGGATGGGGTTGTAGCCGCCGAGCGCCTCGAAGTTGAGCGTGGGCAGATCTTCTGCGCTTTTGGTGCGGAGATCAACCGAGCCGCCGATGCCGTCGCCTTCCATATTGGCCTGCAAGGTCTTGTTGATCTGGACGGACTCGACGAGATCGGCGGGGATGAGGTCGAGCTTGATCTGACGGACGGTCTCGGGCGAGGCCATGTTGACGCCGTCGAGGGTGATGTGGGTGAGACGGGGCTCTGTGCCGCGGATCTTGACGTATTTGCCTTCGCCTTCGTCGCGCTCGAGGGTGACGCCGGGCAGGCGGCCGATGGCGTCGGCGATGTTGGCGTTGGGCAGGCTGGTGATGACGTCGGCGGGAAGGACGTTGATGATGTTGTCGGCATTGAAGGTGCGGTTGATGGCCTCGATCTCGCCGCCCTGCCGGCCGGCGTAGACATCGACGTTCTGGGTGTTCGAGGCGACCTTGAGGGTGGCATTTACAGGGCAGGGCTGGTTGGCGAGCACGATGGCGGGGCCGCTGTAGGGCTGAAAGCCGGAGTACGTGACGTCTACGGTGTAGGACCCGGTAGGGACGCCGAGGATGGTGAACTGCCCGAGGGCGTCGGTGGTGGCGGTAGCGCCTGTGGGAGTGATGGTGACGCGAGCACCCTGGAGGGGAGCGCCAGCGGAGTCTATGACGGATCCGGTGATGGTACCGCGGCCGGTCTGTGCGCTGGCGGAGAGGGCGATGGGAGCAACTGGAAGAAGGACAGCAAGGATGGCGTGGCGGACGAGCATAGGGCTCCTAACCAAAAGGTGGCGGTGGGCACAAGCCTGCCCGAACAGCGGCGAGAGCAGATTTTTTGGCCTTGCGGAGACGCTATGCGGCTACTGTTGCCGGGCGGTTAATGAGTGTTTACAGACCCTTCAATCAGGAATCTAAACCCTGCGTTTTGAACATTTTATGTTCATAGCATGTAAGAAGAATTTGGTAGAAGGGACTGTTTCTTCAGGCTTCTTTAAGGTTCATATGCACACCGGTTACTGGCCGCTGGTGGCGGCGCGCTCGGTTTGCGGTGTGGCGGGGGCGGTGCTTGAGAGGGAGCCGACGTAGCGGGCGACACCTTTGTAGAGAGATTCGGCGACTCGTTGTTTGTAGTCCGGCTGACGGAGGAGCGTGGCGTCGCGGGGGTTGGTGACGAAGGAGATCTCGGCAAGGATGGAGGGCATGTTGGCGCCGATAAGAACGACGAAGGGAGCTTTTTTGACGCCACGGTCCTTGATCTTTCCACCAGAGTCGATGCTGACGCGCAGGTTTTCGGGGGCGTGGGCGAGGCCGGCGTAGAGGGAGGCTTCGACGTCGGTGGCGAACTCGCGGGATTCGGCGATCTTGTCTTTGAGGGTGATCTTGCGGACGAGATCGGAGAGCTGCGAGACGGACTGGCCGGAGACGGCGTTTTCGCGGGCGGCGACTTCGAGGGCGTCGGCCTGCTGGGTGAAGTTGAGGTAGTAGGTCTCGACGCCGCGAGCGGACGAGTCGGGCGAGGAGTTGGCGTGGATGGACAGGAAGAGGTCGGCCTGGGCCTTGTTGGCGATGGCGGTGCGGGTTTCGAGGGGAATGAAGGTGTCGTCGGAGCGTGTGTAGATGACCTCGGCGCCGAGCTTGTCGTGGAGCAGGGCGCCGAGGCGAAGGGCGACGTCGAGGACGACGTCTTTTTCCTGGATGCCGTCGACGCCAAGGGTGCCGGAGTCGTGGCCGCCGTGGCCGGCGTCGATGACGATGCGGTTGATCTTAAGGCCGAGGGCGCGAACGAGCGAGGTCTGGCCGTCGGCGGTCTTGAGGGCGGCGGCGCGAGCGGGAGTGGCGGGGTCGGCGACGGGGTGAGTGTCGGCGGCGGCGATGGTGCTCTTGCTGCCCTTCCTGCCAGCCTTCTTTGCCGCGGCCACGGCACGGGCGGTGGCGGCGGGGTTGGGATCGCCTACGATGCGGGCGTCGGCAGGGGTGGTCTTTGTGGTGGCCGAGGAAGCGGGTCCCTTCGACAAGCTCAGGGCAGGCTCCTCCACTCCGCGTTGCTCCGGTCGGCATGACAGAGTAGGGGTCGTTGCGGAAGAAGCAGGGCTCTCCGCTGCGTTTCGCGATGCTCGCTCAGGGATCGCCCGGGATGACAGAGTTGTGGTTTGCGTGTTGGAGGGCTGGCTGGCGGGGAGGGTCGAGGCGGCGTCGGTTGAGCGTGGCTGGGTGAGTTCGGCGGAGCGGTCGCGGCCGGCGACGGTGGCGGCGATCGGCTGCGAGGTGGGAGTACTGGTGGCGTCAACCCGGCCGGGCTGGTTTCCGAGGTTGTTGACGTCTGTGGGGCTGCCGGCGTGCATGGCGTGGGTGTTGGGCACGGCGGTGGTGCGGGGTGCGGGGGCGTCAACGGTGGCGAGCTGCTGCGCGGGCGCGGCTTTGGGCTTGCCGTGGATGTCGATGATGAGGCGGTAGGGATTGGGCAGGAGGAAGGCGGAGTACTCGGTGACATCGTTGACGTCGAGCACGATGCGGGCGACGTCGGGGGCGGATTGCGAGACGCGGATGCGCTTGAGGAAGCCGTCGTCGGTGACGGCGAAGGATTTGCCGACGAGATCGGGGGCGAGCCGGGCGCCGTGGAGGTCGAAGAAGATGCGATCGGGGGAGGGGACGCGAGCTGCCTCGTACTCGACCTGATCGCCGAGGTCGATGGCGACGCGGGTGTAGGAGGCGGTGGACCAGTGGCGGATGCCGGAGACGGTGGGCAGCGGGCCGGCGCGATGGGCGACCTGGCGGGGGGGTGGCAGGGCGGTGGCGCCCTGGTCAGCAGATGTGGAAGAGGCGGGCGCCTCCACCGAGCGTGGCTCCCCACCCCCGCGAGCAACAGCGCTCGCCAGGGACCCTGACTCCGCTCGCGGGGATGAGGGTTGGGCGGGGCTGGTGGCGAGCTGCGGGTTGCGGTCGGCGGCGCGTGGGGAGCGAACGATGGGAGCGGCGGGCTGCGCGATCTGGCTGGCCGCGGCGGTCTGGTTGGCTGCGGTTTGGCCGCTGGCCTGATCGCTATGGAGTGAGTGCAAGGGGGCGGCGCGGGGATCGCGGCTGACCGGGTTGGCAGTTGCGGCCAGGGGAGTGCCGGCATGCTGGCGGTTGCTGAGCGAGGCGAGGCCGGCCTGGGCCTGTTCGGCAAGGGCGCTCTTAGGGTAGGACTTCAGCAGCAGTTGGTACTTCTCGCGGGCGAGGGCGGGGTCACGCAGGTCGTTTTCGGCGATCTGGCCTTCGGCGAGCAGAGCTCCGGTGCGCAGCGAGCTGCCGGGGTACTGGGTGCGGAGGAACTCGTACTGGGCCACGGCGGCCTCGAAGCTGCGGCGGTCGTGGAGGTCGCGGCCGGACTCGGCGAGCAGCTCGGCGACGGCGTTGATGGCCTCGGGTGCGTGCGGGTCGCGGGGGTTGTCATGGTAGATGGCGCGGAAGCGATCCATGACGCGGGTGTACTCGGCGCGGGTGCGGGTGGACTCGACGGTGGCCTCGAAGGCGTCGCGGGTGCGCTCGGCGGCCTCCCAGGGGGTGATGGCGGCGGGATGGGCGCGGCGATCGGGCGGCCTGGTAGAGCGGGTGGAAGGATGGGAGACGACGGCGTAGGCCTGGGCGGCGAGGAAGGTGGGCTCGAGACACACGGCGGCGAGCGCGAGCGCGGCGGTGGCGCGACGGAGCGACGGGTTCGTTGCGCGGTGGCCGCGAGTGCGAGGGAAGCCCATGCCACTCTCAGGGTAAGCGGGCGCGAGGCGGTTGGCGAGAGGGCGTGGGGTGGGGGATACGGGCGGGTACCCCTTGGGCGCGACCGCCTTGGCCGGTAAGCAGGTCCCTCTCGACCACGGTCGGAGTGACAGGGTTGTGGCAGGCGTGAGTGTCTCTAGCTGAGAAGGGAGTGGAGGATGGCCGGGGCTTTGGCGAGGGCGGCGTCGAGCGAGCCGGGGTCGTTGCCGCCGGCTTCGGCAAGGTCGGGGCGGCCGCCGCCTTTGCCGCCGACGAGCGGGGCGAGCTGGGCGACGAGTTTGCCGGCCTGGATGCGGGCAGTAAGGTCTTTGGTGACGCCGACGACGAGGGCGACCTTCGCTTCGGCTCCGGTACCGGTGATGGTTCCGAGGACGACGATGCCGGAGCCGAGCTTGAGGCGGAGATCGTCGACCAGGGTGCGGAGCTGGGTCTTGTCGACGCCGTCGACTCGTTGCGCGAGCAGCTTGACGCCGGCGACGTCAACGGCCGATTGCGCGGCGTTGGCGGTCGAGGCGGAAGCGGACTTGAGGCGGAGTTCGTCGAGCTCGCGGCGGAGGCGCTTGAGTTCGTCGTCCGAGGCAGAGAGGCGGGCCTGCAGGGCTTCGGCGGGGCTTTGGGCTGTAATCCCATCGGAAGCGGTGCCGGCTTGCGACGAGCCGGTCAGCTGTGCGGCGATGCGGGCAACCTCGGCGTCGCGGCGGAAGCTGGCCAGCGAGGTGGCGCCGGTGATGGCTTCGACGCGGCGGACGCCGGAGGAGACGGAGCTCTCGGCGGTGAGCTTGAGCAGGCCGATCTCGCCGAGGGCGGCGGTGTGGGTGCCGCCGCAGAGCTCGATTGAGAAGTCGCCGATGCGCACGACTCGGACGCGATCGCCGTACTTCTCGCCGAAGAGCGCGGTGGCGCCGAGGTCGTTGACGGCCTCGTCGATGGGGACGTCGACGAGGGTCTGGACCGGAGTGTTGGCGAGGATCTGCGTGTTGATGATGTCTTCGACCTGCTGGAGCTCGGGCTCGGCGACCTGGGTAAAGTGCGAGAAGTCGAAGCGTAACCGTGAGCGATCGTTGAGCGAGCCTGCCTGCTTGACGTGGGTGCCGAGGACCTCGCGCAGGGCGGCCTGGAGGAGGTGGGTGCCGGTGTGGTTGCGCATGGTGGCGCGGCGGATGTTCGCGTCGACGACGGTGTCTATTAAGTCGCCAACCAGTAGCGGTTGGCGGGCCGTGACATGGTGGGCGAAGACGCCGGCGATGGGCTTGGCGCAGCCGGAGACGTCGGCGACGATGGTGCTGTGGTCGGCGGCGATGAGCATGCCGACGTCGCCGACCTGGCCGCCGGAGTCGGCGTAGAAGCTGGTAGCGTCGAGGACGGCCTCGCCGGATTCACCGGGCGCGAGGGAGGGGACACCGATGCCGTCCTTGACCAAGGCGAGGATGCGGGCGCCGTCCAGGCGGGTGGCGGTGTAGCCCTCGAACTCGGTCTTCGGGAGATCGCGGTAGACGGGCGCGGCGGATTTCTGCGAGCCGCCCTTCCAGCTGGCGCGAGCGCGGGCTTGTTCTTCTTCCTTGGCGCGCTCGAAGCCTTGCATGTCGAAGGCAATGCCGGCGTCACGGGCTGCGTCGACCATGAAGTCGAGGGGGAGGCCGTAGGTTTCGTAGAGATGGAAGGCTTCATTGCCCCTCAGCACCGTCCGCCGCGCTTGATGAGCTTGCGAGTTTACAACACGATCCGTTACGGCAAGGTCTAGCTGAGCCGCGCCGACCGACGTGAGATTCTGTTCTGCGATGCTGGATCCGATGAGCTCATTCAAGCGCCTCGCACCTAACTCCATCACCCGCGCGAACTGCTGCTCTTCGGCGAGCACGATCTTGCTGACGCGATCAGCATTGGTTACAAGTTCGGGGTAGGCAACGGCCATCTCGTCGCGGACGGCGAAGACCATCTGGTGCATGAAGGGCTGTTCCTGGCCGAGCAGGCGGCCGTGGCGGATGCCGCGACGGAGGATCTTGCGCAGGACGTAGCCGCGGCCCTCATTGGCGGGGAGGATGCCGTCTGCGATGAGGAAGGTGGCGGCGCGGGCGTGGTCGGCGATGATGCGCAGCGACGGGGCGCCCTTCGCGTCGGAGACGGCGGCGAGGGCGACGGCTTGCGGAGGAAATGCGGGGGTCTCTCCGCTCGCGTTGCTCGGTCGAGATGACGGCTCTTGAGGTGGGGTTTCGGGTTGAGGTGACGGCACTCTATTTGTAACGTTTGTGGTTGCAGAGAAGCCGGTGAGGTCGAAGTTGGTGAGCTCGGCGGCTTTGGCGATCAATGGCGTGAAGAGGTCGGTTTCGTAGTTCGAGAACTTGCCCTGGAGGACGGCGGCGATGCGCTCGAGGCCCATGCCGGTGTCGATGGAGGGCTTGGGCAGGGGGGTGAGGGTGCCGTCGGCGGCGCGGTCGAACTGCATGAAGACGAGGTTCCAGATCTCAACGTAGCGCTGGTCGTCGTTGGGGAAGGGCCGATCCTGCGGGGTGCCGTCGGGGTGGCGATGTTCGGCGGCGTCGAGACCGAGGTCGTAGAAGATCTCGGAGCAGGGGCCGCAGGGACCGGTGTCGCCCATCTGCCAGAAGTTGTCTTTGCCGGGCATGGCGACTATGCGCTCGGGCGGGACGCCGGCGGCGATCCAGAGCTGCTCGGCCTCGGTGTCTTTGGGGACAGAGCCCTCACCGGCGAAGATGGTGACGTAGAGCCTGGATTGCGGGATGGCGAACCAGTCGGGGCTGGTGAGCAGCTCCCAGGCGAAGGCGATGGCGTCGCGTTTGAAGTAGTCGCCGAAGCTGAAGTTGCCGAGCATCTCGAAGAAGGTGTGGTGGCGGCGGGTGAAGCCGACGTTTTCGAGATCGTTATGCTTGCCGCCGGCGCGGACACACTTCTGCGACGTGGTGGCGCGGGTGTAGGGGCGCTGACCCTGACCAGCGGGGTCAAGGCCGAGGAAGACGTCCTTGAACTGGTTCATGCCGGCGTTGGCGAAGAGCAGGGTGGGATCATTGGCCGGCACGAGGGAGGACGAGTGCACGCGGCGGTGTGCTTTGGTTTCGAAGAAGCGCAGGAAGTCTTCGCGAATCTGGCTGCCGGACCTGTATTGCATA
>CAXSEC010000007.1:0-42539 GCA_964236325.1 uncultured Acidobacteriaceae bacterium
CATTTGTAACCTTGGGTGGTACAAGTTTGATGACGGTGCGACGTGTCCGGCTGACCGATGCGGCGGCCGCGCCAGAGTTGGTTCATGCGCGGTTGGAGGTGGCGAACGACTGGGCGGAGTGTGCGTCGATACGCGTCTCCGAGACACTGGCCGCGGATGCGGGCGAGGTGCCGGTGGGCGGTGGAGGCTCAAGCGTAGCGGCGTTGAGCGGGCTCGAGGTGGTGAGCATCAGCCAGACTACGGTGCAGGTGGACGCGGGGACGGTAGCGCCGAGCGGCGGTGGGTTTGAGGTGCGGCGGTCAGAGGGCGGCTTCGGCCCGGGACAGAGCGGCGACCTGGTGCTGCGAAGTGCGGTGCGCGGGATGACACTGCCTCGCGGCGCGCAGCTGGAGCGCTTCTATGCGCGCATGTTCGACGGATCGACACCGCCGGTGTACTCGCGGGTGTCGAGCGTCGTTATCACGAATGTTCCTGTGGGCTGAGGCCTGCGGGCGAAGGAGAGTGTCATGACGGAGTTCGAAGGACAGGTTCTGGCAGACCTGAGTGTGTTGAAAAGCCAGATGCGGCAGGTGATGGGAATCGGCGAGCCGGGTCGACTGAACCAGCTCGAGGATCGGGTGGCCCGGCATGAACGCGGGATGCAGCGGATGAAAGGAGTGGCCGGGACGGCGGGCGGATTGTTGACGCTTCTTCAGTTCGCGCTGGACTACTTCCGACGGCATTGAGAGCGGCGCGGCTCGCTATACTGTCTGGATGAGTGGGCAGATTTTAGTGGGCGTGGTGATGGGGAGCAGCAGTGACTACGCCGTGATGCGGGCTGCGGTCGAGATCCTGGTGGAGTTCGAGGTGCCGCATGAGGTGCGGATTGTGTCGGCACATCGAACTCCGGATCTTTTGTTTTCGTACGCGTCCGGTGCGATGGAGCGCGGTCTGCGGGTGATCCTTGCCGGTGCGGGCGGCGCGGCCCATCTGCCGGGTATGCTGGCGGCGAAGACGGTGGTGCCGGTGTTGGGCGTGCCGATCTCCGCAACGGCGCTGCAGGGGATGGACGCGCTGCTGTCGATCGTGCAGATGCCGAAGGGTGTGCCGGTAGGAACGCTGGCGATCGGCGCCGCGGGCGCCATGAATGCGGGGCTGCTGGCGGTGGGCATGCTGGCGACGACCGATGCGGCGTTGCAGCGGCGGTTGGTGGCGTGGCGTGAGGCGAGGACCGCGGATGTGCTGGCACAGACGCTGGATGCCGAGGCGCAGCGATGAACGGCGCGGAGAAGGGGTTTGAGGCATTGCCGGTGATTCTGCCGGGTGCAACGATTGGCATTTTTGGTGGTGGCCAGCTAGGGCGCATGACGGCCATGGCGGCTCGTGGGATGGGATATCGCATTCTGGTTCTGGATCCGGACCCCGCGTGCCCGGCGCGCTTTGTGGTGGATGGATGCATTGAGGCGGGATGGGACGACACGCGCGAGGCCGCGAACCTGGCGCGCGGCTGTGATGTGGTGACGCTCGAGATCGAGCAGATCTCTGAAGGAAGTCTGGAGGCGGCGGGAAGCTTTGCTCCGGTGCGGCCGGGACGCGCGCTCGTGACGATGATCCAGAATCGAGTGGAGCAGAAGAACTGGCTGCGGCGGAATGGCTTTCCGCTTGGCGAGTTTCGTGCGGTGCGGACGCTTGATGAGTTGCGGTCTGCTGTGCAGGAGCTGGGCGGCCGATGCTTTTGCAAGAGCGCGCGCGGCGGGTATGACGGGCGAGGCCAGGGCAAGGTGGGCTTCGCGCCGGGCGCGGACTTTGACGAGGAGATTCGCGGGGCGTGGGAGGCTCTCGGCGAAGGGGAAGGCGTGGTGGAGCAGGCAGTGGATCTGGATCGTGAGATCAGCGTGCTGGTAGCGCGCAGCCCGGGCGGCGAGGTGAAGGTCTATCCGCCGGCGTGGAATCATCATGTGAACCAGGTGCTGGCATGGAGTGTCATCCCGGCGCCTCTGGCCGACGAACTCGCGCGGCACGCAGAAAAGACAGCGCTGGAGCTGGCGGAGACGCTGCAGTTGGAGGGTGTTCTGGCGGTGGAGATGTTTGTAACCAAAACCGGAACATTATTGGTCAATGAGCTGGCGCCACGGCCGCATAACAGCTATCACGCGAGTGAACGGGCGTGCGTGACGAGCCAGTTTGAACAGCTGGTGCGAGCCGTCTGCAACCTGCCGCTGGGGGACGTGCGGGTGATTGAGCCGGCGGCGATTGCAAATCTGCTGGGTGAAGTTTGGCTGGACGCAGAGGGTTCGCCGAAGTTTGATCGCGCCCTGCAGATTCCAGGGGTTCGGCTGCATCTATACGAGAAGTTGAAGCCGCGACGAGGCCGAAAGATGGGTCATCTGAGCGCGGTTGGCCGCACCGTGGAAGAGGCAGTTGCGCGGGTGTTGGAAGCGCTCGCTGCGCTCTAGCCTGTGAGGCTGCAGAACAGAGGAACGTGGGAAAGAAAGCAAAGTATTCTGCTGTCGGAATGGACGGCTACAGGCGTCGACCAACATCAGGCGGCGCGGCTGGACCTGTACTTTTAGCCTGCGATAAATGCGAGCAGCGCCTGGCGAAGGAAGGGCGGTTTCGTCAGATAGCCCAGCTTCAGCAGGCGATGGCGGAGGTGGCCGCTGAGGCGGAGACTTTAGGGCTCACGATTCTGCCGGTGTCCTGTCTTGATGTGTGCCCACGTGGCGCGATGGCTGTTGCGATGAGCGCGCCGAGAGGCCGCGGCCCAGCGAGAACGATGGTGGTGCGAACGCCTGCGGAACTACATGGCGTTTGCAAAAATTTAGTGGAGGAGCATGCCAAGCTGGCCGTCGGGGTGGATGCAGCGAGTGGGGCGACAAACGACCGATTGACCAGCTTGACCCAAGATCCCGCTAGCCAAGATCCTCAGCCCAATTCTCCAGATAATTCTTGAAGTCCGTCATGAACTTGCCGGCATCCGAGCCATCAATGATGCGGTGATCGAAGCCCAGGGTAAATCGCTGAATCGAGCGAACGGCTATGGTGTCCTGCCCATCCTTGTCCGTCAGCACCACGGCCTCTTTGTTTAGGCCGCCGATACCCAAGATCGCAGACTGTGGCTGCGCGATGATCGGCGTGCCGAACTGCTCGCCAAAGATGCCGGAGTTGGTCAGCGTGAAGGTGCCGCCCGCAACTTCATCCGGCGCCAGCTTTTTGTTGCGCGCGCGGTCAGCCACATCGACAATGGCGCGTGCGATGCCCAGGAAGCTCTTCTCCTCGGTCTGCTTGATGACGGGAACGATCAAGCCCCACTCCAGCGCCACGGCGATCCCGATGTTGATGTTCTTGTTGTAGAGAATGGCGTCGCCCTGCGTTGCCGCGTTCACGATGGCATGCTTGCGCAGTGCCTGGACGACCGCGCGCGTGATGAACGGCATGTAGGTGAGCTTTACGCCGTTCCGCTGCTCGTACTTAGCCTTTTCCTTCTCGCGCAAACGAACTATGCGGGTCATGTCGACTTTGAAGACTGTATGAACATGCGCGCTGGTCGCTTTGGACTCCAGCATGCGCTTGGCGATGATGCTGCGCATCTTTGTCATTGGAACAAGCTCGCCGGGTACCGGAGGCGTTGCCACTACCGCCTTCGCGGGCGCCGTCGTCGCCCTGGCGGACTCCGCCTGCGTGTAGTTTGGCTGCGTCTGCACCATTTCGGTCGCGGCTGCTGCCGGCTCCGCGATGCTGCTGCCTTCCATGTGGCCCAGGATGTCGCTCTTGGTGATACGGCCGGAGGCGCCGCTGCCGGCAATCTGGCTCAGGTCGACGTTGTTCTCCTTGGCGATCCTGCGGACCAGCGGAGAGGACCGTTGCGGCTCGCCCTGCGTGGCGCTAACTGTCGGGCTGCCCGGTGCCGCGGAGGGCTTACCGTTTTGCTGAGCAGCCGGTGCTGCCTGCGGAACTGAAGGCTGCGCGGCGGGCGTCGCTGCAGGTGATGCGGTCGAGCCAGCCCCGCCGATCAGCGCGACGACCGTGTTAATCGTGACCGTCTGACCCTCGTTGACCTTGATCTCTGTCAGTTTGCCGGCGATCGGCGAGGGGATCTCCGCATCCACCTTGTCGGTTGAGATCTCAAAGATCGGCTCATCGCGCTGCACAGTGTCGCCGACCTTCTTCAGCCACTTCGTGATGGTGCCTTCGGTGATCGACTCACCCATCTGCGGCATCAGGACTTCGGTGGCTGGCCCGGAACTCGCTGCCGGCGCCGGCGTTCCGGATTCTCTGCCGGGCACAGCTGCCGGGTTGCCCTGCATCGCTGCGGGAGAGTCGACCGCGGCAGGCTCCGCGCTGTCGTTTGCCGGCGCCCCTGCCGTCTCTGCCTTGGCCGCGGGCGCAGAGACCGCGGTTGATGCCGATCCCGTACCGTTCTCACTCAGCGTGCACACAACCGTATTGATCCCTACGGTCGCGCCCTCCTGCACCTTGATCTCATCCAGCGTCCCGGCTGAGGGTGACGGAATCTCCGCGTCCACCTTGTCGGTCGATATCTCGAACAACGGCTCGTCGCGCTCGACGGCCTCGCCCGGCTTCTTCAGCCACTTCGTGATTGTGCCTTCGGTAATGGACTCGCCCATCTGGGGCATAACAACTTCGGTCGGCATGAGTCTCCTCGACAGGTTGCGCTCCGAAAGCGCAGAGCCAGCAATGGCGATTATACGGCGATCAGGACGCGTCTGGCCCGGGCGCAGCACCTGGCCCGGCACCTGGCGGAAGCAGCTGCTCAAGCGATGCGACGGCGACAATCTGCCTGCCAAACACGTGCCCGAAGCTCTTTAGCGCGGCATTGGCGGCGCGC
Organism: uncultured Acidobacteriaceae bacterium; assembly: GCA_964236325.1. GTDB lineage: Bacteria > Acidobacteriota > Terriglobia > Terriglobales > Acidobacteriaceae > Edaphobacter. The sequence goes on from CAXSEC010000007.1 coordinate 4,829, forward strand.
TCCATCGTCGGCCGCGTCTCTGGCTCTGCCTCCATCTCGAGCGACGTTACGCCGCGATCCGCAATCCCGCATGGCACGATCCACGCGAACTCGCGGAGGTCCGTCGTTACATTGAGCGCGAAGCCGTGCGACGTGACCCCCCGTGCCACGTGGATTCCCAGGGCCGCGATCTTGCGCTCCGGCTGCGACCCGCCCGCGATCGTCCATACCCCCGTCCGCTTCGGGATCCGCTGGGCGGGCACCCGAAACTCGGCGCACGTTCGAATCATGACCTCTTCGAGCAGCCGCATGAAGTCTACTGGGCCCAGGTGCGGCCCGCGCTTGCCTGGCAGATCACCGCGTAGATCGAAGATCGGGTAGCCCACCAGCTGCCCCGGTCCGTGATACGTCACATCGCCGCCTCGATTGATCTCGTGTACCGTGATGCCACGTTGCGCCAGAAACTCCTCCGTCGCCAGCACGTTCCTCCGCGACGCGTTGCGCCCCAGCGTCAACACCGGATCATGCTCCATCAGCAGCACCGTGTCGGCGATGAGGCCTGCCTGCCGCGCCGTAACGACGCGCGTCTGCATTGCCAAGCCTGCCTCATATGGAATTCGTCCGAAATCAAGTACCTGCAGAATCATAGGCGAGCATCAACGCTTTCCCGGATCGGCAATGCCAAGCTTGCGGCAGATGCTTCGTGCGAGAACCGAGGCCACCTCGGCGTGACGCGGCACAGCCTGCATGGCGCCCGAAACAGCGTTCACCCACAGGGAATGAGACCCGCCTTCTCGCTTGAGATAACAGCCATGGAAACGAAGATGGCGCAGCAGATCGTCTCGCGTCACGCGACCTTGACAACCTCGCGATGCACATCCGAAGGAACTCCACGAAGGGCATCCTCGCGACGATCCTGGAGGACCAGAGCGATTGCGTCGGATAAGCTGTCGCGAGCTTCGTCCAACGTGTGCCCCTGACCGTTCGCCTCGGGAATTTCAGGGCACCAGGCAACAAACCAATCCTGATCCCGCTCAATGACTGCGGTAAATTCATTACTCACGTTGCCTCCTTGAATCAGACATTGACCGCCATGCCCTCGACACTGGCAAAGCCGTCCAGCATGCTCTCGGCCAGCGTCGGATGCGCGTGGATGGTGAACATCAGCTCCTCGATTGTTGCCTCCAGCTCCATCGCCGTCACACTCTCCGCAATCAGCTCCGTCGCGTTCGGCCCGATGATGTGCACGCCCAGTACCTCGCCGTACTTTGCGTCCGCAACCACCTTCACAAAGCCGTCATGGGCATCAAGGATCGTTGCCTTCGAGTTGCCGACAAATGGGAACTTGCCGACTTTGACCGCGAAGCCCTTCTCCTTTGCCTGCGCCTCCGTTAGCCCGACCGATCCGATCTGCGGATCGCAGTACGTGCATCCCGGGATGCGATCGCGCCGCACCGGTCGCGCATACTTGCCTGAAAGCTTTGCCGCTACCACCAGCCCAGCCATCGCACCCACATGCGCCAGCTGCGGCAGACCGGCGACGATGTCGCCGATCGCGTACACGCCCGGCTCTGTCGTCTCCATCCATTCATTCGTGGTTACAAATCCACGATCGAGCGTCACCTTCGTCGTCTCAAGGCCAATGTCCGTCGTGCGCGGCGCGCGGCCTACCGCCACCAGCACCTTCTCGGCAGACAGTATCTGGCCCTTACCGTCTGACGTCGTAAAGTGAACGTTTGCGCCCTCGGCCGTCTTTTCGATCTTGTCCACCTTGGCCGACACATGCACGTTGATGCCGCGCTTCTTGTATAGCCGCTGCAGCTCCTTTGAGACGTCTGCATCCTCGGCGTTCACGATGCGCGGCAGCGCCTCGATGATCGTCACGTCTGCGCCGAAGCTCTTGAATACCGACGCAAACTCCACTCCGACCGCCCCCGATCCGATCACGATCATCGACTTGGGCACACTCTGGATCTCGAGGATCTCCATGTTCGTCATGATGGTCGAGTCCGGCGTGTAGCCCGGCAGCATGCGCGCGTCGGACCCCGTCGCCACCACCACCTTCTTCGCCTTGACTGGCTCCTTCTTGCCGTCGCGATCCACATCGATCGTGTGCACGCCGTCCTTCGCCGGCCCGGTCAGCCGCCCATAGCCCTCAAAGGTCGTGATCTTGTTCTTCTTCATCAGGAACTCGAGTCCCTTGGTGTGCTTGGTGATCACGTCGTTCTTGCGCGCCAGCACGCCGCCCCAGTTCACCTTCTGGTCCGCAACCTCGATGCCATACCGGTCCGCATGCTTCAGGTGATCCCACAGCTCGGCCGAGAACAGCATGGACTTGGTCGGAATGCAGCCCCAGTGCAAGCACGTGCCGCCCAGCTTGTCCGTCTTCTCGATCAGCGCCACCTTCTGCCCGTACTGCGCCGCCCGGATCGCACATGTGTAGCCCGCAGGGCCGCCGCCCACAATCACCAGATCAAACACTGTCTCTGCCAAGGAAATGCTCCGTTCCTGAACTCGCGTCTATAGTCTATTGGATTCTCCGGGCTCAGTTTCGGCGCACAGGCAGAAGCCCTCCAGCCCCGTGCCACCAATCTCGCCCACAAACTTCTTCCATGACGAACAGGAACGCGCGATACTACGCACATGGCCAGCGCGACGCTCATTCCCGTGTCCGAGTACCTCGCCACCACCTACCGGCCCGACCGCGACTTCCTCGACGGCATCCTCAAGGAGCGCAACATGGGTGAGCAGCCGCACGCCCTCATTCAGGGCATACTCGCTCGCATCTTCAGCAATCATCGCCACGACTGGCAAGTCCGAGTGCTTCCGGAGCAGCGCGTCCAGACCTCCGAAGCTCACTACCGCATCCCAGACCTTTGCATCCTGCGTAGCTCTGACGCCCGCGACCCCATCGTCCGCTTTGCCCCGCTCCTCTGCATCGAGATCCTCTCAAAAGACGATTCCTTTGGCGACCTCCAGGAGCGCGTTGACGACTACGCCGGCCTGGGTGTCCGACACATCTGGGCCATTGATCCCTGGAAGCGTCGTGGCTGGCTCGCCTCCACCCAGGGCTTTCTTCAGCCCACCGACAGCATCCTCCGCATCCCCAACACCCCGATTGAAGTTTCCCTCGCCGAGCTCTTCGCCGAACTCGACGAAGTCTAGAGGCCCGGCCTCCGCTGAGACCTTCGCTCGCCCACAAAGAACGCCGCTCACCCTCGTGTCCACCCGAACTCGCCTGCACTTTCTTCACAGAGCATTCTCCGCGTCCTCACAGCCCATTCTTCTTCCTCCGTCTACCCTTCACTCGGTACGGAGGGTTTTCCCTGATGGCAGCAGCCGGTCTGCACGCCCGATCCACCGTCACAAGCCTCTGGAATCAGCGCGATCTTCCCGCGGCCTTCTCTAGCGGCGTCTCGCTGCACAGCCACACCAGCCACTCGCTTGAAACCCTCACCTTCATCCACAAGCTGCTGGCTGCCATTCCCGGGCTCGCCCGCATCTTCGCGCACTACGAGCGCCGCGCCACCCAGAAGCAGATTCCGCTCGACTTCCACCGCGGGAACTGGCGTCCGCCCCTGGTTCCACGCATGGCGCACGCCGTCGAAACCGGCCAGATCGCCCAGCTCGGCCTCTTTCCCCTGGTCGCCCTGACCGACCACGACACCATCGCCGCTCCGCAGCTGCTGCGCTCCGTTCCCAGCGCCCGCGGCATCCCCGTCTCGCTCGAGTGGACTGTGCCCTTCGGCCTCGCCGAGCTCCATCTCGGCATTCACAACCTGCCCTCCGCCACCGCCTTCGCCTGGACCGAGCGCCTCGAAGCCTACACCGCAAACCCCCGCGAGGCCGATCTCCGCGCCATCCTCCTCGACCTCCATGCGCTGCCCGGCGTCCTCATCCTCTTCAATCACCCCATCTGGGATCTGCACCGCATCGGCCCCGACCTCCATCGCCGCGAGATGCTCCGCTTCATCGAGCTCGCGGGTCCCGCCATCCACGCCATCGAGCTCAACGGCCTTCGCCACGCCCGAGAGAACCGCGCCGTCGTCGATCTCGCCCGAGACACCGGCCATCTCCTCATCTCTGGCGGCGATCGCCACGGCATGGAACCTAGTGCCTGCATCAACCTCTCTCATGCCTCCAGCTTCGGTGAGTTCGTCGACGAGATCCGCCGCGAGCGCCAAAGCCATGTCCTCTTCCTCGACCAGTACCGCCGACCGTGGGAGCAGCGCATCCTGCAATCCACGCTGGACGCTGTCTCCGACTTCCCGGAGTTCACCAAAGGCTGGCGCCGCTGGGACGATCGCGTCTTCCACCCCGACCGCGAGGGTGTCCTGCGCCCCGCCAGCGAGCTCTGGCCCGACGGGGTCGCGCCCCTGCCACTTCGCCTCGCTATCCAGTGTGTTCGCCTCGGCCGCAACCGCGCCCTGCTACATGCCTTCGGCGCCACCTTCCCTGGCAACGGCACCGTCGGCGGCGAGGCAAGTGACGCTGGCGAAATCGCTCTGCTGTAAGTGCAGTCACAGCTGTAAGTGCAGATCTAAACGAGCAAGAGATTGCCGTCTTCTCGACCGAACCGTGAGCGAAGTCGAACGAGGAGTGAAGACATCGCATCTCCGCTCCCACATTGCACTTCAGCAGATAAGCTGCACGCCCGGACGCACAGCCCTGATCCCTCAGCTCACCTGCTCCTCCCGGATATCCTGGTGCACCTCGGTAAACGGACGCTTGCGAAACGTCGTCCACAGGTAGTTCATCGAGTACCGCCACGCCATCCGCAGTAGACCCTCATGCTTCAGCCGCCGCGCCGACGACAGCATCTTCAGCTCAAACGTAAACCGCACTCGCCCCACCTTGTGCAGCCGCCGCGCCAGGTCCGTATCCTCGCCGTAAAACACAATGCTGACGTCGCAGCCGCCAATCCGCTCCATCGCCGCGCGCGTCACTACAAAGTTCCCGCCCTGCACCATCGATCCCACGCCGAGCACGTACCGGTTCACCGCATAGCTCACCCACGCCATCGCGTAGAACCCCCGCACCAGCAGCCGCTTTCGGCTCGGCAGGTCGAAGTAGACCAGCGGCCCCGACAGTGCCACCATCGACTGATCCGCGGCGAAGCTCTCCATCACCTTTCGCGTCCATCCCACCGGCAGGCGTGAATCCGCATCCACATTCGCCACCAGATCCCCCGTAGCCTCGAGGAATCCCGCCTGCCGTGCCCGCGACAAACCGCGCATCGGCTCCTCCACTACCCGAACTCCCGGAAAGCTCAGCGCCAGCTCCCGCGTTCCGTCCGTGCTCCCGTTGTTCACTACCAGGATCTCGACCGCATCCTCGATTCCCGCCGTGTCGCGCAGGATCGATTGCAGACAGTCCGCGAGATAGAGCTCTTCATTAAACGCCGGAACCACGAAGCTCATCCGCATGCACCGCAGCCTAGCCCCGCTCCATTGACAGACGGTTACAATCCCCGCGGCATCTTCCCGATACCCAACCGCTACCAGATCTTTGTGATCCTTGCTACCCGAAGCAGACCGCGGATCAATCCCTACAAGCTTACGGGACCGGCGCAAAGGCCCCATAAAGATTCCAGTGCGGACGGCTGAGCTTTCCCGTCAAATCCTGCCCCACCGGCGTTCTCAGCTGCCCCACGAAAGGGGACATGTACGTCACAAGAGATCGCTCCTCTGCCAACATTCCCGACGAGTCCGCGCTTACACCGATGTTCTGCTCAAAGAAAGATGAGGGATTGTTCGGCATCTGGCTTAGTTCGACCGGGGCGCTCCACGTTAGCCCGTCCTTTGAGGCGCGTGTGCGCACCACTTCTCTTCCATCAACGGGATCGACGCTGAACATCACGTACTGCTTCGATCTTTGACTCCACTTCACATCCACATTAACCGTGTGCGCATCTGTCACCGCAGGGTTCGTCCAAACCGTCGGGTTTGACGACTGCATCATCAGAATATTGCCGTGAGGGTAGCTCGAGGTGTCGTCGGTGTACCACATCCAGAGCTTCCCCGAGGCGACCATTACCGAAGGTTGACCCGCGCCATAGCTCCTTGCAACGTCGTTCGCCGGCTTCACCAGCATTGCCGGCGGATCGTGCGCGGTCGCTCCCCACTTGCCAGACTCCGAAAAAACTAGATAAGTGCCATCGATCGTTGCCGACCGTGCAACCTGGATGACGGTCTGTTTATTTCCACCTGAACTTACATAAGCGGAGCCGTAGTAGAGGTAGTAGTAACCCTGAAAGAAAACAACACTGGGATCACAGGCCGACAGATCTCGATTCGCCGCGCCCGTCGTAACGAGCTTTAGTATGGCCGTATTCCAGTGGATGCCGTCCGCTGAAAAGGAAGACCGAATGGCATCCCACCCACCCTGCAGGCCCACTGAGCAATAAAACATGTGATATCCGCCGGCGACGGTCACAATGGAGGCAGCATAGGCATACGCGGGCGGACCGCCGATGCCCGTCGCTGCCGGATTGATTCCGGTTGCACAATTTATGCCGCCGTTGATCGAGCAATCGACGAGCATATGAAATCCGGCGAGCCCGGCGACATCTTCGACGGAACCTGCGTTGCCGGGGAGTGACCTCGCCGGACCACCTAAGACCTGGCGCGCTGTCCCACTTGCAGCGATAGCGACGATCGCCTTTCCTGCATATTTCCCGAGCTGCGCGGAGACTACAGGCGCGACGAAAGCAAATGCTCCATCAATTCCGCAGGCCTTCGCTATAGCCGGGCTGCTTTTCTGGTTTGCAACAACCGTGATCAGCTCGATGCCTCCGCTCCTTGGATCGCCGGCAAAGATCGTCACCTTCACCGAATCGCGCACCGCAGAGGAGCACGCCCATCCAGTTACATCAATCTGATCCACGGCCTCACTTCTCAGCCCGTCAACCACTCCCATCAGTTGACCGGCTTTGGACGAGGCGAACCCGCAGGAACTCGAGGCAAGCAGAACAAGAAGGGTTACAAAAACGACCGGATTTCCTGCCATGGGCGCATGTCACCTCGCTCAGCCCCACTATAACTTTTGGCGTTGTTGGCGCAAATACTTTTCAGCGCCATCATCCCAGAACCCGCGCCGCATCCTTCGCGAAATACGTCACAACAAACTCCGCCCCCGCCCGCCGCAGCCCCAGCAGCGACTCCATCATCGCCCGCTCCCGCTCCAGCCACCCGCGCTCGAACGCCGCGTGCAGCATGGCATACTCGCCCGACACCTGGTACGCCCCCATCGGCACATCGAACCGCGTGCGGGCTTCGCGGATTACGTCGAGATACGGCATGCCCGGCTTCATTAGCAGCATGTCCGCACCCTCCGCCAGGTCCTGTTCAATCTCGCGCATCGCCTCGCGCAGGTTCGCCCCATCCATCTGGTAGCTGCGCCGATCGCCAAACTGCGGCGCCGAGTCCGCGGCCTCACGAAACGGCCCGTAGAACGCACTGGCGAACTTCGCCGCATAACTAAGAATGGGTGTGTCCGTCATGTCGGCCGCATCGAGTGCTTCGCGCATCGCCCCGACCCGCCCATCCATCATGTCGCTCGGCGCCACAATATCCGCCCCCGCCGTGGCCAGCGACGCCGCCGTCCGCGCCAGCAGCGGCAAACTCGCATCGTTCTCTACATGCGCATGCTCTCCATCGCGCGCGACGATCCCGCAATGGCCATGGCTGGTGTACTCGCAGAGACACACATCCGCGATCATCACCAGTCCCTCAAGCGCCCGCTCCCGCTTCATCGCCCGTAGACCCTGCTGCACGATCCCGTCGGCCGACCACGCACCTGATCCCTGCTCGTCCTTCTCCGCCGGCAGCCCAAACAGCAGCAGTCCGCCCACGCCGAGCGACGCACACTCCCGCGCCTCCGTCAGCGCCTCATCAATCGACAGATTGAACACCCCCGGCATCGAGCTGATCGGCTTCCGCACGCCCTCACCCGGCACCAGAAAGAGCGGATAGATCATCTGCCCGGGTCGCAGATGCGTCTCCCGCACCAACCCTCGCAAAGCCTCTGTCCGACGCATCCGCCGCAGCCGTGTCACTGGAAAGTTCATCCCTCAATTCTACGATCGACCGGCGCCTCTACGTTCGGCCCCGCCTGTACGACCGCCCCCAGGCCTCGACCAAGCAGCCGCATCGAATCTCGCATGCTTCCACGTGCGCTCCTCGCCCTCTCGCTCGCCGCCACCGCCTGCCCGCTCCCCGCGCAAAGCGCCAGCAGCTCCGCGCCCACCCGCCACCAGACCCTCCTCGTGCTCTCAAAGAAGGCTCACACCCTCGCCATCGTCGATCCCACCAGCCTCAAGGTCCTTGCCACCGTTCCCGTCGGCAACGACCCGCACGAGGTCATCGCCTCCGCCGACGGCGCCATCGCCTATGTCTCGAACTACGGCTTCGGCGCCTACAACACCCTGGCCGTCGTCGACCTCGTTCACCAGACCGCGCTTCCCGCCATCGATCTCGGCGCCCTGCGCGGCCCGCACGGCCTTACCTTCGTCGATGGCAAGGTCTGGTTCACCGCCGAGCAGGCCAAGGCCATCGCTCGCTACGACCCGGCCATCCACCAGGTCGACTGGATCCTTGGCACCGGCCAAAACCGCACCCACATGCTCTTCGTCGCGCCCGACCTCTCCCGCATCGTCACCAGCAACGTCAACTCCGCCACTATCAGCCTCTTCGAGCGCGCCCAAGTCCCGCTCCCCGGCGCCGGCGGCCCGCCCCCCGTGCCCGAAAGCTCCGCCCTCGCCGTCGCCAACTCCTCCACCCCCGCCAGTGGCCAGCACGAGGCCACACCGCCACCGCCCGGCCCAACTCCCGGTCCACCCCGCGAAGATTGGAGCGCCACCGTCATCCCGGTCGGCCGCGGCTCCGAAGGCTTCGACCTCTCGCCCGACATGAAAGAGATCTGGGTGGCCAACGCCACTGATCGCACCCTCTCCATCATCGATGTCGCCACCAGGCGCGTCGTCGCCACCCTCCCCGACGCCATCGAGCATGCCAACCGCCTCAAGTTCACCCCCGACGGCCGCCACGTTCTCGTCTCTTCGTTTGGCGGCACCGCTCTCACCATCTACGACGCCGCCACCCGCCAGCCCATCAAGCAGCTCGACCTCGGCAAGGGCGCCGCCGGCATCCTCATCGAACCCAACGGCCGCCGCGCCTTCATCTCCTGCTCCCCCGACAACACCGTCGCCGTCCTCGACCTCACCACCCTCGAAGTCATCGGCCACATCAACGCCGGCGGCGAACCCGACGGCCTCGCCTGGGCCACCCGCCCCTAAACCTGCGCGTCAAGGATCGCGCTCCGCGAAGCGGCGCGAGGGTCCCGTCTTTCTTCTTGTCATCCGGCAGGGATCTGCTTCTCTACCGGGAACTTCGTCACCCGGCTCTGCTACCCTCGTCTCGACACCCCGAGGAAGCCCACCCGTGACCGACCCCGGCATCTACGTCGAGATCCTCATTGCCGCCCCGCTTGACCGCGTCTGGCAGCTCACCCAGGAGCCCGGACTCCACCAGCGTTGGGACCTCCGCTTCACCGAAATCCGCTATCTCCCGCGCCCCGACCCCACCCAGCCGCAGCGCTTCCTCTACGAGACCCGCATCGGCTTCGGCCTGCGCATCCGCGGCACCGGAGAGAGCCTCGCCGAACGCGTCAACACTCCCGGCGACACCACTACCTCCGCCCTCGGCTTTGCCTCTGACGACTGGAAATCGCTCATCCGCGCCGGCTCCGGCTATTGGAAGTACGTCCCCACTCCCGCCGGCCTGCGCTTCTTCACCTGGTACGACTACACCGTCCGCTTTGGCGCCATTGGTCGCCTCGTCGATCGCCTCGCCTTCCGCCCGCTCATCGGATGGGCCACCGCCTGGAGCTTCGATCGCCTTCGCCTCTGGGCCGAAACCGGCCAGTCGCCCGAGCTCTCAACGTCCCTCGCCCTCATCCACGCCATCGCCCGCCTCTCCCTCGCCGGCGTCTGGATCTGGCACGGCCTCGTCCCTAAACTGCTCTTTCGCGACCCTGATGAACGCCGGATGCTCGCCGACTCCGGCATCTCCGCCACGCGCATCCCGCTCACCCTCACCGCCGTCGGTACGGCAGAGATCCTCTTCGGCCTGCTCGTCCTCGTTACCTGGCGTCGTCGCTCCGTCTTTCTCCTCAACGCCGGTCTCATGATCGTCGCTCTTGCGGCCGTCGCCCGCCGTTCACCGCGATACCTCCGCGCTGCCTTCAACCCCGTCACGCTCAACCTCCTCGTCGTCGCGATCTCTGCCGTTGGTTGGTTCGCCAGCCGTAGCCTTCCCTCCGCCACCCGCTGCCTGCGCCGCGATCCTCGCCGTCTCACCCCCGGAGCCTGACTATGGAATCCATCTACCAGCAGGTCCTCGGCTCCGACTTCCGCCGCCTCCACCCCGAAATCCAGCGCCGCTTCGCCCTCACCTCCGCCACCGGCCTCGCCTCCGTCGGCACTGGCATCATGGACCGTATCTGGCACGGCGCCCCCTACACTCTGCCGTTCCTGTACATCGGCACCTGGCGCAGCATCATGTTCCCCGAGCGCGGCCAGAACGTTCCCTTTACCATCCAGAATTACGCCTATCGCGATCCCCTCGGCCGCGAGACCGTCACCTGGGTCCGCACCTTCGCCACCCGCCGCCACCGCCGTTTCGACGCCTACATGATCTACAGCCCGGAGCGCCGCTGCATCGTCGACTACCTTGGCACCCACCAGCACCTCGCCGTCGATCTCGAGCTCTCCGTCGCTGAAAACGGCGGTCTCCGCATCCGCTCCGGCGAGCAGCGTTTCTATGAAGGCCCTATCGCCTTCCGCTTCCCCATGGCCCTCTCCGGCGTCGCCGATGTCTGCGAGTGGTACGACGATCGCGAGAGCTGCTTCCGCATCGAGGTCAGCGCCGCCAACCGCCGCTGGGGGCCGCTCTTCGGCTACTCCGGCCGCTTCCAGGTCGAGTGGCTTTCCGCCTCCCCCCAAAGCATTCCGCCCGCCATCCTCCCCCGTCGCGTCGAAGCCCGCACCTGACCCCAACCTTGCCGGACGGACCCTGCTTCTTCGTTATCGTCCCGTTAGGGCATCTGCTTCTTTGCCGCAAGCGCTGACTATCCCAATCATTGCTTCCTAGCGCAGGCTCAACGAACCCGCTACAGCCCCATCTCCGTCAATCCCGGATGCCCCGCTGGCCGCGGTCCCGGCTCCCAGCGAAACTTCCGCTCCGCCTCTGTGATCGCCAGGTCGTTGATGCTGGCGTGCCGCGCCTGCATCAGCCCGTTCTCGTCAAACTCCCACAGTTCATTGCCATACGACCGCAACCACTGTCCCGCCGCGTCTCGCGACTCGTAGCAGAACCGGACCGCCATGCGGTCCTCTGCGGTTCCCCACAGCTCCTTCACCAGCCGGTACTCCAGCTCGCGTTCCCACTTCCTGGTTAGAAATGCCATAATCTCGGCCCGCCCCGTCACAAACTCCGTTCGGTTCCGCCATCGCGAATCCACCGTATACGCCAGCGCCACCCTTGCCGGATCGCGCGTGTTCCATGCATCCTCAGCCGCCCGCACCTTCTCGAGCGCGCTCTCGAACGTATACGGCGGAAACGGCGGTCGCTTCTCCATGGCAGGTCACCTCGGCCTCAGACTACTCCCCAGGCCGAGTCGGTCCTGAACGACGACCCGCTACCGAGAGCGGTCAACTTCAGTAACAAACCAAATTCTCTTGGCAACCTCGCAGGCGCTTCGCATCCCACGATCAGGAGATCCTACCCATGAGCCTTAAAGAAGTCCTGATTGATGAACTTCGTGACCTTTACAGCGCCGAAAACCAGCTGGTCAAGGCGTTGCCGAAAACCGCTAAAGGCATCAGCGATCCCGCCATGAAAGCCATCGTCAAAGAGCACCTCGAGCAGACCAAAGGCCAGGTTCTGCGCCTGCGCGAGGTCTTCGGCCATCTCGGCAAAAAGCCTACCGGCCAGCATTGCAGCGGCATGGAAGGCTGCCTCAAGGAAGTTACCGAAGCCCTCGAGAAGGATGAGCAGGGCGCCCTCAAAGACGCCGGCATCCTCGGCGCCTCGCTCCGCGTGGAGCACTATGAGATCGCCGGCTACACCGCCGCCCTCGCCATCGCGAAGGCCCTCAAGGAAAAAGAGATCGTTGCCCTTCTCACTCAGACCCTGGGCGAAGAGACAAAAGCCGCCAAAAACGTCCTCGCCGGTGCACCCGTCATCCTAAAGGCCGCCGCCACCCAGGAAGAGGAAGACGACGACGAGGAAGAAGAGAAGGAAAAGAAGGCTCCCAAGGAAAAGGAATCAGAAGAGAAGAGCGAGGAGGACGAGCGAGAAGCCGCCCCCGAACTCGAAGGCGCGGCCCCGGCCAAAGCACCAACCCCACCAAAAGAAAAGAAGGCAGGCAAATAGCAACGTACTCGTTGTAAGCACAAAGGCCCTCTTGCAGGGCCTTTGCTTCATCTATGCCTCTCTGTCCTCCGTTCCCGCCAGCAGGCCCTGACCCTCAGCGATCACTTTCACTGAGCCCCGCAAGCACTCTCCATCGCTGCGTGTAAAAATCAGAAGGTACCAACCCCAAGGAGATTGCTTTGACGACGCAACGCGAAGTGGGATCCACCGAAAGCCGCGCCAGCCAGCGCAAAGGCGACAGCCCGGAGTACACCTCTCCCGTCCGCGAGGTCCTCAACTCCGCCCTCAGCCTGGTCGCCGTCATCGGCATCACGCTCGTCGGTAGCTTCGTCCTCAACCGCATCGTCGGGCGCAAGCTCCTCTAGCCCTGTCCTCGCCACGGGCGCCGGGCGCAGCTCCATCTCCACCCATGCCAACTCAGCCCGCCAAAGCCCGTCCGCTCATCCCCGCTTCGCTCGCCATGGGTGCAGCCACGCTTGGTGCTGCTGCTCTCGGCGCCATGGCGATAGGCGCCGTTGCCATTGCCAGGCTCGTCATCCGCCGCGCCCGCATTGAAGATGTCAGTATCGGCACCCTCACCGTCGATCGCCTCATTCTGCGCAACCGCGCACCCATCCATTCGTAACCGGATTCGTCACAAACGGAGCTGCCCGGACGAGCCACTTCGCGGATCGTAACCGGAAGAGTTACTATCTGCCACCAGTCACTGTCGCAGCTCCACCAGCGTCGCCCCTTGCCCACCCTCGCTGAAGGGTGGCTCGGTCACCGCCGTCACATGCGGATGCCGCTTCAGATACTCGCGCAGCGTCCGCCGCAGGATCCCCATTCCCGTTCCATGCACGATCCGTACCCGCGGCAGCCCCGCCAGGAACGCCTGATCGATGTACCGCTCTACCTCGCCCTCCGCCTCATCCGCCGTCCGCCCGATGACATTTAGCTCCATCGGCATATAGCTGTCTGAGTCCACCCCACTCGCGGTCGTGATTGAAATGTTCCCGCGTCGCCGCGCCGCCCCTAGCGGGTCCGCCATCGAGGTATGCTCCGTGATCTCCTCCCGCGTCACCCGCATCTTCAGCTGCCCCATCGCCACCTCGAGGTTCCGCTCGTCAATCAGCCGCGTCACTCGCGCCTCCCGGTTCAGCGTCTTCAGCTTCACCAGATCACCCACCTTCAGCTCCTTCGCGCGTGCCTTGGCCGCCGCAGCCTTTGTCTCCGCCCCGGTATGCGCCGTCACCGTCGTCGTAAACTGCTCGGAAAACTCCCGCCGCAGCCGCGCCATTCGCAGCGCCGAGTCTCGCGCGATCTTCCCCGCCAGCGTCTTGTCGTCGATCGCCTTCACCGTGTCCTTCAGCTGCGACTCGAAGTCCACAATCAGCCCGTTCAGCTTCGTCTCCAGCTCGCGCGTCCGCTGCTTGATCTCCGTCCGCCCCTCGGCCTCCAGCCGCTCGCGCTCCATTCGAACCTCGTGCTCGCGCCGTCGCAATGTCGCCCGCTCTTCGTTCGCCGCCGCCAGTTGCGCATGCAGTTGATCGAGAAACGCGCCGATGTCCGCCGTCTGGGTCGATAGACTCGCCCGCGCCTCCGCCACAATCTCCGCCGAAAGCCCCAGCCGCGCCGCTATATTCAGCCCTGCCGACGCGCCCGGAACCCCCAGCCGCAGCTCGTATGTCGGCGCGAGCGTCTCCTGGTTGAACCCCACCGCCGCATTCACCACCCCCGGTGCATTCGACGCCGCATAGATCTTCAGCGCATTCAAGTGCGTCGAGATCAGCGACCACGCCCGCCGCCGCAGAAAGTGCCCGGCAATGGCCACCGCCAGCGCCGCTCCCTCCTCCGGGTCCGTCGCCGATCCCAGCTCATCGAGCAGCACCAGCGACTCACTCCCCGCCTCCCGCGTGATCCGGTCCACATTCGTGATGTGCGCCGAAAACGTCGACAGGTTCCGCTCGATCGACTGCGCATCCCCAATATCCGCGTACACCGCGTCAAAGACGGGCAAGCTAGCCTCCGTCGCCGGCACCGGCAGCCCCGCCTGCGCCATCAGGCTTAACAGCCCCAGCGTCTTCAGTCCCACCGTCTTGCCACCCGTATTCGGCCCGGAGATAATCAGCTGCCGCGCCCCACCCTCCAGGATCAGCGTCAGCGGAATCAGCGCCACGCCCTGCTCCGCCAGGCGCATCGCCAGCAGCGGATGTCGCGCGCTTCGTAGCGTAATCGACTCGCCACCCGCCGTCAGCACCGGCCGCAGACAATCCAGCTGGTCGGCAAACTTCGCTCGCGCCGTCAGGCTGTCGAGCTCCGCCAGCACCACCGCCGCCGCCAGCAGCGCATCCGCATGCGTTCCCACCACTCGTGTCATGCTCACCAGGATGCGATGGACCTCCGCCTGCTCTTCGTCCAGCAGCCGCAGCAGCTCATTGTTCGCCTCCACCGTCTCCATCGGCTCGATAAACACCGTCTGCCCCGTCGATGACGACCCGTGAATCACCCCCGGCACCTTGCGCCGCATCTCCGTCTTCACCGGAATCGTGAACCGATCGCCTCGCAGCGTGATCAGCTCCTCCTGCGCCGCGCCCTGCTCCGCAATCGCCCGCAGACTGCGCCGTAGCGACTCCTGGATCTGCCGGTGCTGCCGCTCGAGCGCTCGTCGTATCCGCGCCAGCTCCGGGCTCGCATCATCCGCCAGCGTCCCATCCGCCTCAATCTTTCCTGCCAGCGCCCCCAGCAGCGGAGCAAACCGCGCCTCAAGAATCGGTGCCGACAGCGCCGTTATTGCCGTCCATTGCGCCGCCACGGACTTCGGTGGCTCCGCCGCCAGTGACCGCCACTCGTCCGCCAGCTCCGCCAGCTGCAGTACTCGCAGCAGCTCCAGCGCCTCAAGCGCCGCCCCCGGAACCCGCGCCTTCGCCAAGAGATCCTCCGGGTCAAACACCCCCGCAAACGCCGGCGTCGTCCCGCTCCCCAACAATCCCCGCAGCTCATCAATTCGGTCCTGCTGCAGCGAGATCCACCGCAGGTCAGCCGTCGGCTCAAGCGCCACCACGCGCTCCCGCCCCACTGCGGAGGTCGTCTTCCGCGCCACCAGCTCGCGCAGCTTTACCCACTCGAGCGCGGCCGCACTCAGCTCTCGAAGACCCTCAGGAATCGCATCAAACCGCATCCTCCTAGAATACGGCCTCCATCACGGCGGGTTCCTCAACCCTTTGCGTGCCGTCCATCTAACTCCGGCGCTGGTTCACGCGGCCTTCCGCTTCGTCAAATGATCCGATCCGCAAGGGTCCGGTAGGCTTATAGGTGTTTAGCAGGATGCCGCAGGAGGTAGCTTTCGCGGCTACCAGCGTGAGTTCGCACGGCGGTGTTCCCTCCGCAAAGAAGCGCTTCCCTGTACCCAGCAAGATCGGATAAACAAGCAGCAAAAGCTCCTCCGCCAGCCCGTGCTCGAGCAGCGTTGAGGTCAGCGTCGAACTGCCCCACAGGATAAGGTCCGGCCCATCCGTCGCCTTAATGCGGCAAACGTCTGCGACAAGATTTGGCCCAAAGCCCTCAACCGGCCCCCACGCCAGGCTCTCCGGCCTGTGGGTGGCAACATACTTCTTCGCCGCGTTCAGGCTGTCCGCCATCGCGTTGTCCTTAATCTTCGGCCAGAACTCTGCCCAGATATCGTAGGTGCGCCGGCCAAGCAGCAGATCAAAGTCCCCGCCATGCGCCGCCAGGATCGCCTTCCCGCCATCATCATCGTCATACGGCGCCGCCCATCCCCCATAGGGATAGTCGCCGTCCTCCTCCGGGCCGCCAGGAGCCTGGATGACACCGTCCAGCGACATATGTTCAATGATCTTGATCTTTCTCATGCAGCTGTATCTCCTGAGTCTTGCAGAACTGTCGAAAACTCCTATCGAACCCGCACTTATAAGCCACCGGAGCACTTTAGAGTAGCCGCTTGGAAACAGACCAGGAACACAAGCTACTATCTCTTGCCTCGGTGCTCTACCAAATAGTGGCCACAGCCGAATGTCTCCGCAACTGGGCCAACACGCAACAGAGACGTAGGAAGCTGACCTCTGCGAGTGCGATGTTGCTCGGGCGACAGAATGACGTCTCTCCCGGCGATGCACCCCTCTACCAGGCGACCTCCGCAAACCTCCTTAGGTTGAGTCATCTGGGGTGAGTCCGCCGGGACACCTCCAGATCGAACCGCTGTGGCTCAGGGTAAGCTGGTAGAAAGTTGCGAGATCCCATGTGTCAGCAGCGGGTTTTTACATCTTTAAAGCGACCGTGGGGTGTCTCGCACGGCTGTCCGGGAGTCCCTCGTCATGAACGTCCGTTCTGTTGTCTTTCTTGCAGCCCTTCTCGTCGCGTCGTCTGTTCTGGCCCAGGATCCGAGCGATCCGCCCAACCGCGTCGCGCGCGTCTCAGTTCTGGAAGGCAACGTCTCTCTGGAGCCGGCCGGGGTCAACCAGTTTTCCGCAGCTGAGCTCAACTATCCGCTCACGGCGGGGGACCGCATCTATGCCGACAACCAGGCCTTCAGTGAACTGCAAACCTCGGGCTTAGCGCTGCGCCTGGCGAACGGCGCCGACCTGACGGTTACTACGCTTTCCGATTTCACGGCACAGTTTGGCCTGGCTCAAGGCAGTCTGCGCCTGCGTACCCGCGATCTCGACACGCCCCAAGGTGCTCAGGCCGTGGTTGAAGTCGATACCGTGAACGGCGCCATCCTTGTCCAGCGCCCGGGCGACATTCGGGTCGACTCCTACCCGCAGAACGATACGTCGGTCGTAACCGTAACCAGCGGTCAGGTCGAGGTCACAGGGAACGGGTTCGATCAGGTTGTTTATGCCAATCAAGCCTTGCGGCTTGTAGGTAATCCCACCTTCGCTGAGCCGGTTCAGCTCCTGCCTGCGGACGCTCTCGACCGCTTCGACTACGAGCGTGAACGCGCCCATCAGCAGGCGCTTGCAGCATCCTCCGCGTACGTCGACTCAGACATGATAGGCGCCGCCGACCTCAGCAACTATGGCGATTGGAACCCGAACCCGGGCGGCGGGGACTACGGCGCTGCCTGGTTTCCGCGAGCAGTCGCGGCTGGCTGGAGTCCTTACTCAAACGGCCACTGGGCCTGGGTAGTGCCCTGGGGCTGGACCTGGGTGGAAGCCGAGCCCTGGGGCTTTGCGCCCTTTCACTATGGGCGTTGGGCTCAGTTTGGCGGCAGATGGGGCTGGGTTCCTGGACCTCCGCCGGAAGTCTTCACAACTGGCGGACGACCCTTCCATCCCGTGTACTCGCCGGCGCTCGTCGCCTTTGTCGGCGGTTCGAACTTCTCCGTCGCGCTTGGGTTTGGGGGAGGATCCGGCGGTGGCGTGACGGCCTGGTTCCCGCTTGGCCCGCGAGAAACCTACACGCCCTGGTACCACGCAAGTCCCGGCTACGTGAACCGGGTGAACGTCACCAACATCTACAACCGCAACGTCACGGAAGTTCACAACACCTACATCAACCGTACCGTGGTCTACAACACCACGATCAACAACACCTACATTAATCGTAGCGTAGCTACCGTGGCAGTCCCACAACAAGACTTCGCCGCCGGCCGCGCGGTCGCACAGTCGCAGCCGATCCGCTTCAACGCGTCCCAGCGCCAGGCGTTGACGAGCGCTCCCATCCTGCCGCATCCGCTGGTTACCCCGGCTGCGCGCATCGCAACGCCGCAGGCACCGCCCCGTGTGGTTCCTCCGAGTACGGCGCGGCCCGTGCTGGAGACCCGGGCTGGCGGAGGCGGATCTCGCGGAGGTGTGCCAACCAACACGAGTCCAGTCAACCCAGAGACAGGAAGTCAGCGATCCCCTGGGCAGCCTGCAGTCAAGCAAGCTTCGCCGAGTCTGCCGGTACAGGCTCAACGACAGGTTGGGCAGGAGCCCACCTCGCTGGACCCGGCAACCCGCGAGCCTTTGCGCGGCAGCTTTCCGGTCCAGCGCGAACATCAGCCTGCCCCCGCGGCAGCTCCCTTGCTCAGTCCGTCGCCTGCCGCCTCCAGCCGACCCACCTCGCCCCAGCCGCTTCAGGCTTCCGCCCTGCAAACTAAGCCACTCCCGCGCCCGCCAGACCAGCCACGCGCTCTTGTGAACCATACCGCGCCGCCACCACCCTCGCCCTCCTTCGGTCAGCAACAGCGCGCCATTGAGCGCACTGACCCGGGACGACCACTCGGTCCACAGCAGCTTGACAACCTGCGCAATAATCGCCCGGCCGGGCCAGCTAGCCAGCCCGAACGAGCGCATCCGGCACCTTCTGGCAGCCCCGCTTCGAGAGACTCGCGCCCATCTCGGCTCCCGTAAAGGATTGCAGTCGGAACTGTTCCGTGAGCCAGACCTCCGCCCCAGAGAGGCGGAAGCAAGGATGTGGTCTGCACATCCACGTTGGCCCGTCATATAGGTGGAAGAGTTTTTTGCGAAGACAACCCGGGCCTGAATGTGGGCTAAGATGCTTTGCGGCGCGTGCGGCAACTTCTACCAAAAACCCACCTCGACATCCTCATCACCTATACGTGTAAAGCGTTCCTTTAGTGAGAGGGAAGCCGTCACATCGTGCAAGAATCTCGTCGACCACACAAAAGCAGGCTTCAACGCGGCTGCGTCCGCAGGGGTTACCCGTAGGAAGAACACCGTCCTTGCGCAGCTTACTCACGGCGCTAACGAATGGTAAGGCGCGGTTGACGACCTGCGATGTGGGTTCTACACGCCATTTCTGTCTTTCGTAAATGCCCCTACAGTTCGCGGCTTGTTACTCGTTCGGGTCCGGTACCGATGGCACCTAGCGCATGGATACAGCGGCGTGCTACAGTCTGCCGGTATTAAGAATGGCTGCGGGTGTGGCGAAAGCTTTGTCGAAGCGCCTTCCCCAGTCCACAAACAGGCTTATAAGCCGATAGGAAAAATGATGACCAAACGAATCAAATATGGCAAGCGCACTGGCCAGTGCCCCTCCAAATCCAGCTCTGCGACGCGAAGGAAGGCATCCCTCTGCCTTGTTCCCGCCGCACTTGCTACATGCCTCTTTGCGGGAGGCGTTCCCGCTTTCGCGCAAACCACGACTGCCGACATTCTTGGTACAGTACTGGACGCAACCGGAGCGATCGTCCCCAACGCCAGCATCAGCCTGGAAGATCTAGCCACCCACAACGTGCGCCAGGGCCAATCCAACCAGAGTGGAGAGTATGACTTTAGCTTGCTGCAGCCCGGCCGTTATCGGGTAACTATCTCGGCTCCGGGCTTCAAGGAGTTTCAGGTAGCCGAAATTGCGGTAAACGGCGGCGATCACGCGCGTGCTGATGCCAAACTCGCGGTCGGGAACTCGGGAGAGGTCGTCGAGGTTAGCTCGCAGTCCCCGCTGTTGCAGGCGGATAGCGTGAACGTGATCAGCACGATCACGACCGAGGCCGTGCAAAATCTCCCGACGGCGCAGCGAAATCTAACGTCGCTTGTCATTCTGACACCTGGCGCGAACGAAGCTGCGACGGTAGACGGCTTGAGCAGCGGGGCTCGACCTGACGACCGGCGCCTGTCGAGTTCCTTCTCCATCAACGGCGAGGACTCGCAGCTGAACAATAACCAGATCGACGGCACCGATAACAACGAGCGCATCATCGGCACCATCGGCGTGAAGCCCTTGCTAGACGCCATCGAAGAAGTGACGGTGCAGACCAATAACTACACGCCGGAGACGGGACGCAGCGCTGGCGGGGTGGTGAGCGTGCTCACCAAACGCGGATCCAACTCCGTCCATGGAACAGCTTACGAGTTTATCCAGAACGACAAATTCAATGCGAAAAACCCTTTCGTTCCGGTAGGTCAGCGCATCCCGGAGTTTCGCCAGAACGTGTTTGGCGGCAGCATTGGTGGGCCGATCTTCAAGGATCGTACGTTCTTCTTCGGCGCCGCAGAAGGCTTTCGCCTGGTAGCGGGGGCGCTACCGGCCGTGAGCACTGTGCCTACACTCGCGCAGGAGCAGGATCCCGCGGCCATCGTTGCGGCCGATCCCTACACGGCCGGTCTGCCCATTGATCCAATTGCGGCGAATCTGTTCAAGCTGTATCCGGCCCCGAACACCGGGAACGGCGCAACGACCAACAACTTCACTTTCACGCCGAAACAAACCAACTTCGCCTACAGCTACAACGCGCGCATCGATCATCAGTTCAACGCCTCGAACCAGTTGTTCGGGCGCTATACCGTCAATCATGTGGCAGCGCTCATCCCGACCGCGTTGCCGAACGTAGTACTTAACGGTGTCTCGATCAATCCCGGCAATGGGCAGTACGGCTTTGCCGGCCCCGCGCTGGACCAGGCCTACAATGGTCAACTAAACTACACGCACATTTTTACCCCAAATCTGTTGATGGAACTTCGCGCCTCCTATACGCGAGTCGATAATCAGTCAAACTCACCTAACTCCGGCACGAACGCCGCGACGGCCGTTGGCTTCCCTAGTAACATCGACTATAGTTCCGCGAGCTCCGGCTTGTCTTTGATCGGTGTCTCGAACTTCGCCCCGCTGGGCGACAGTAACTTTGTTCCGATCCACGACCTCACGAATACCTTTCAGTATTCGGGCGTAGTGAGCTACACGGTTGGCCGACACAGCTTGCGGTTCGGCGCAGAGTCCATCCGGCGGCAGGCGCAGAATCAGCAGAGTTCAAATGCGGTTGGCAACATCAACTTCGGGCTCGCCCAGGATGCGACCGGCACAGTAAATGGGGCCGGGACCACGGTAAGCGTGCTGAAGGCGCAGAACAACTCCCTGGCTACCTTCCTGGTGGGCGCCTTTACCGGAGAAGGTCGCAATATCGATCTGTATATTCCGAACTACCGCACCTGGGAGCCGGGTTTCTTCGGACAGGATACCTGGCGAGTAACTCCCAACGTGACACTGGTCTACGGCGCGCGGTATGACTTCTATACCCCGTTCACCGAGGCCGATGGGCGCATTTCCAACTATGATCCCGCAAATCACGTCCTCCTGGTTCCGCAGAAGGGTTACAACTTCCTGCAGGCACAGGGCGCCAATGTGACCGGGATTCTGCCTTCGACGCCGACTGCAGGCATCAAGACCACCTACACGAACCTGGCTCCGCGGGTCGGCTACGCCGCTACCGTCCGTCCCAACACGGTAATACGTGGGGGCTTCGGACTTGCGTTCTTCCCGGGCAACTACACCTCGAATGCGTCGCTGAAGAATGCCCCCTTCAATGCGGTCTATTCGCCCTCGGTGGGGGGAACGGGCTGCCAGTCGACACTCGCGAACCAGATTGTGACGAAGTATAACGCGGCCAATCCTTCTGCGACGCAAACTGTGCTGCCGGCGTGCCAGGCCAACCTCGGCCAGACCACTACGCTTGCCGAAGGTATTCCCATTCCGGCTCCGCAAGCGCTGAACAGCCCGAACCTGAGCCTGGGCGATAACGTTGCGACGAACTTCCGCTCCTCCTACGTGATTCAGTACAACACACTGATTGAGCAGCAGTTCGGTAGGAATGTTCTCACCATTGGGTACGTGGGCCAGCTCGGTCGCCATCTGCCCGCCCCCCTCAGCGACATCAACGTTCCTGACCCCCACACCGCCGTCCTTGGCACGCAGCTTACTGTGCGGCCAACGGCAAACATCCTTCCCGGTTTGGGACAGGTAGGTGAGTACTACAGCATTGGATATTCTTCTTACAACGCACTGCAGGTTTCCTTCCAACGCCGCCTTAACAAAGGATTGACGGTGACCTCAAATTACACATGGTCACATGCGATTGATGATGTGACCGATCTTTCGCTTGAGGGCCAGGAGGGTTGGGGAAACCTGGACCCGTTCAACATCGCGCAGTACGAGACTGGCTCGAGCGATCTCGACCTGCGCAACCGGTTCGTGTTTGCGGGAAACTACGAGCTGCCATTCTTCAACAATTCTGGCGGCTTAACGAAGCGGCTGCTCGGTGGCTTCCAGGCCAATGCCATTTGGGTGTGGAACGCAGGCAGTCCTTTCTCGATCACAGACAACTACACGGGCCTGGGGAATTCTATCTACGGCGGCATCGGTGGAGGACCCACCCGGCCGTTGCAGATCGGAGATCCAAAGCTCGGCGGCCACACTATCCAGCAGTGGTTCAATCCGCTGGCGTTTGCGGTTCCACAGAAAGGTCAGTTCGGCAACACGTCGCGCAACTCGCTCACTGGACCAACCTTCGAGCACTTCGACCTGTCGGTTTTCAAGGAAATTCCGTTCTATGACCGGTATAACCTGGAGCTGCGGATCGAGAGCTTCAATCTGACGAATACAGCTGGATACTTCGTGCCAAACAACCAGAACGATCATGCAACGACCAACGCCGTGGGCCCAGGTGCTGGCTTCGCACAGATTGTTTCAACCAATCCCGGATATGTACCGCGGGAACTACAGCTTGCGGCGAAGTTCAAGTTCTAAGCAAGTCACGCGGTTGTTTACCAGGTGTGCCCACTCTCCAAGCTGGAGCGTGGGCACATCTTTTTGCGACACTGTCGACGGGAACATGACGGTCCTAGCGCAGGAGACGGGGAGACACGCATGCCGCCAGAGCCGATCGCAGCTCCGTACACTAGTTCGCTCTGATCGGCGGAGCCAGCATTGTCGTCGCGCTCCTTGCTGAAACATAGAGCCGCTTGAAGGGTAGGCTTCCGCGTCGCTACCGCTCTGAAATGCATCAGGATGGCTTCTCAAGACGAGCCCCACTGATCGCAGACGCGGTCGCTTTATGAACCGTATTTGCTTCCGCGCTGACAGATGCTCTGGCTGCTCAATGACGTCGCAATGCTGGTCATCGCCTTTTTGCTCAGCTAACGAGCTCAGAGTAGCGAGAGATCCAGCAGACCGGCGGGAACACGCCCGCCGTCAATCAGCCGAGACGCTCTCCTGCATCACCCCGTCGTAGGAGAGCCCGTTGCGTACGATCGTCATCATCGTTCGGATCTGCTCGATCACCAACTCCGGCTCATCCAGATGCACCCAATGACCACTTCTTTCTGCGATTAGCTGATCCGCATGCGGCCCGATCTTCCGTAAGTCTGTGTCCGAGATCGCCTTGTGATGCCCCGGCGTTAGCAACACTACTGGCCTGCCCACGATCGGCGTCGCATCCAGCATCTCCGTCACGGTTCCCGGAACCCCTTGAATATGAGCGGTCATCCCGCGGAAAAATGCCGGGTCCGACCAATGCGCGGCCACAATCGGCCACACCGCCGGTGGCATCTTGTTTAACTCGCTCGTCACCCGCTCCAGCACATTGTGTCCGCCCGTCGCGCGCGTGAAGAGATTTGTAAACCTGCCGGACCGTCGAAAGAATGACGTCGTCGTAAGCCGTGCAAGACCCGAATAGGCGACCGCCACGCCCCAGCGCGTTAGTTGCATGCCGCGGTCCAACTGCCTGCGTTGCGACTCATCTACGGGCGGCCACTCGTCGGTGCGCATCGCATCGACCAACACCGCACCCACCACCTCATCGGGATACTCAGCCGCAAAATAGCGAGCCACCAGACCGCCAAACGAATGTCCCACCAGCAGGTAAGGGGGGGCAATGCCTGCCGCCTGCAGCATCGCCCGCAGCTCTTCCACCACTGCTGACGGAATCCGCTCCGACACCGCCGGCGTACTCCATCCAAGGCCCAAACGATCGTACGAAACCGTGTGCGCGAACTCGCTTACGGCTTCCTGGATCCTTGCCCAGTTCTGACTCGTTGCCCCAATCCCCGACTCGAAGATGACCGACGGACCTACCCGGACGCCCCCCTCCATCATGAACAATCGCCGGCGCTCGCCAATGTCTACCAGGCGTCCGAGCGGAAGGAACCGCCTCCGGTCATACCGCGACCCAACCCACTGATAGAGAAATCCCAGGAACAACGCGAGGGGACCCAAAAGCAAAAGCCACAACAACCGGAACATGCACTGATCTCCTAAAGAGGGAGCTAAAGGGGCCAAGCCTTTCCGTGCAAGCCCTTGAGCGAAGCCACGAAGAAAGCTCTTTTATTCTTTCATGCTTCCATGCTGGCTAAGGATGAGATTCGCTCTCACCTGCCGCGCCGTGTAAATGGGACGAAACGCCGGTGCACCGGTGTGGCAAATGATTCGTTCGTTGAATCTCAACGTACCCCAAAGAGCAGCTATCGGCAGCGCGAAGGGCGGAGGCAGACCCGAGTGCTGATCTTAGACAGCCTGACGAGATTGAGGGTGCATTTACGCCAGAAGACTACTGGACAGTTCTCATCCTTGTGCAGCGTACGCCTTACAGGGTTTAGCATCTGCGTCATGGCCAGTCCCATCCTTGAAGTACGCAAGCTGCGCAAGAGCTACGATGAAGGCCGGATCGAGGCGCTCCGAGGTGTAGATCTCTCCATTGATGCTGGTGAATTCGTCGCGATCAGCGGACACAGCGGAAGTGGAAAATCTACGCTGCTCCACTTGCTCGGCGGACTGGATACTCCCACCAGCGGTGAGGTCCTGTTCCGCGGTGCGGCTCTGGGCTCGTCCATCAGCCTCGACACATATCGCTGTCACCATGTCGGCTTTATCTTTCAGTCTTTCTATCTGCTGCCCACGCTCCGTGCTGTCGAAAACGTGCAGGCTCCCATGCTCGCAACAAGGGATGGCTCCGGCAATCGCGTGGAACGTGCCGAGGCACTCCTGCATGAGGTAGGGCTGGAGCACCGGATGCGCCAGCACCCCAACGAACTATCCGGGGGAGAACGGCAACGCGTGGCGATTGCGCGCGCGTTGGCCAACAACCCTTCGATCCTTTTGGCCGATGAACCCACGGGAAATCTCGACAGCACGAACTCTGCGCGGATTATGGAGATCCTGATTGGCATCCAGAAGAGCCGTGGCATGACGCTGATCGTGATCACACACGAGAACGAGATTGCGGACTCCGCGCCTCGTCATATTCGCATCCATGATGGAACGGTTGTGGATGGAAGGATAGTGCCTTGAGACTCGCCTCTTTTACGGTTGCGGCTGCACTGTTGCTGTCGCCTGCAATGTATGCCGCGGACACCATCGATGCGCGGGCGGTCGTTGCCGTCGCGCGGCAGCGCATTGAGGCTACTGACTCCCGCGCGACCGGGCGCCTGGTCCGGGTGGACGCAAATGGCAATCGGACCAGCAATGCATTTTCCATCAAGGCGCACTGGTTTCCCGGCGTTCTCCGTGTGCTGCTTGAGGTCACTCCATCCCGGACGGCGGCGGCAAATGGACCTCCAGATATGGCTGAAAAGGCGCCCGTCCGCATCTTGCTCGAGATGCGACCGGATGGCCAGGATACGATCCGGATTTTTCGTCCCCACGAAACGGGACTAGCCTCACTACCTTTCAGTAAGTGGGGTGAGAGTGTTTCCGGAACAGACTTCACCTATGAGGACTTTCTCGAGCCGGAGTACTACTGGCGCGACCAGACCATACTCAAGAGCGTCAGGCTTGGCAAGCATGATTGCGATGTATTGAAGAGCACTCCGGGCCCTTCGGATCACTCGCACTATGCCGAGGTGCAAACGTGGCTCGACCACACCATGGGCTACCCCATCTACGTGGAAAAAAGGCTGAAGGAAGCACCGACCGTCAGGGAGTTCACATCACTCGGCCTGACCCAATCGGGCGGAATCTGGGAAGCCAGACAGGTGGAAGTAAAGGTACATGGTCGTCCGGGATCGACTCTCCTGATCTTCGAACGTGGAAGCACAAAAGCACACCTCACGCCGAAGGATTTCAGCTCTGAGGAGATCGGAAAGTTCAACGATCACCCATGACCGACGGCTAAGGGCATTTTCCTGACGCCATGGTGCTGGTTGAGTGTTGAGCAGGTCATCTGTCCGGCAGCGGATGGCCTGCATGGGAGCGGCTTGCTGTACACCTTCAGGAATTGCCTTAGTTCATTCCAGTCCGCTCGGAGAACCGCTCCTGCAATACTCGTCGAAGATACTTACCGTTATGGTTCTGCGGCAGGTCGCCGGGGGCAAGTATCCAAATGCGCCGCGGCGCTTTGTACGCCGCGAGCCGAACGCGGCACCATGCCAGCAGATCGACTTCTTCGGAAGAGAACCCCGGCTGCAGTTCGACGGCCGCCATGGGGATCTCGCCTTTCTCGGGATGATGCAAGCCGAACGCGACGGCGCGGGCAACAGAAGGATGCGCCAGCATGGCCTCTTCCAGTTCGCGAACGTACACCGAGTAGCCACCTGACTTGATCACATCCTTGGTGCGCCCCACAAGCCGGATGAGTCCCAGGCGATTGCGCGTTGCGAGGTCTCCGGTACGCAACCAGCCGTCGCCGGTAAGAAGGCTTGTCGCCTCGTCCTTGTCCTTGTCCTTCCAGTAGTGCGGCGTGACACCGCGTCGACGAATCTGGCACTCGCCGGTGACACCCGCTGGCACAGTCTGTCCCGTCTCATCAACCACGCGGATGCGGAACGGGGGTACGGGAAAACACAGATCACCGCCGCCGTGCACCCAGGGCAAGGCGATCCCCATCATAGCGAGGCCGCCCAACTCCACCATGCCGTAACCATTCAGCACAATCGATGGAATACGCCATCGGCCGAAGAGCCGGGTCAAACCTCCAAACCGGCGTAGGCGCAGGCGAACGTCGGCGTGCAGGTGGTCGCTGGCGGAGAGCCAGACGCGCACACTCGCCAGGCGTGCAGGGGCGGGATTGCTGTTGACCAGGCGAGCGAACATGGTGGGCACGCCAACAATGGCAGTAACCCGGAAGCGCTCAACAAGGGTCAGCGCAGCATCGACATCGAAGCGATCAAGAAAGCATCCGCGAATACCCGCCATCAGGCCGTATAAAGCGATGCTCACCGCCATGATGTGTGACCAGGGCAAAGCCACGAGCGCAAGGTCTCGAGGACCCAGGAACAGTCCAGAGATCACCGTGGACGCGCGTGCGCCAAGCAGCGCGTTGCTTGATAACGCTGCGCCCTTGGGAAAGCCGCTGGTTCCGGAGGTATGAAAGATGGCGACTGTTGCCGTGGGATCGATGGTGACTGGCGGTTGGGGGATGGCAACTTCGGAGGCGCGTAGGAAACCCTCAAGCGTCTCGTCTTCCGCATCGGCCTGTATCCAGGTCCGCACAGGGAGCTTCCGGCGGTCACCAATGTTTGATTCGAAAACGATCCTGTCGGTGACGAGAACGTCTATGGCGCTATCGGTCAGAATCCGCCGCACCTCGGCGAGCGAAAGCTGCGGATTCAGCGGAACTGCGATGCCACCCGCGCGGATGATGGCCAGAAACCAGTGAAAGCACTCCCGATTGTTGCTGCGGTAGATGGCAACAGGTTCGCCCGGGCGAAGCGCGACGGTCCGACGCAGAAAAGCATCGATGGAGCAAACTTCACGATGCAGATCGGAAAGATGAAAGACGCCGCTTTCATATACCGCGACCTCGCAATTGGCTTTGCGATGAACCAACTCATCTACAAGATTCGCAACCGTTAGATCACGATTTCGTGCGAGCTGAATGCGTTGCAGGAGACTCATTGCGCGGAGATGGGGTTGCGGCCCCAGTCGCTGGCGACACAGTAATGAAACAGCCGGTCGAGATAATCGAGTACGGGTGGCGGGGTCATCCCGGCAGGCTGCAGCAGACGTTCGGCGTTGGTTGTGTCGAACTGCATGCGCATCGCGAAGTAATCGCGATAGGCGCGGCCATCGCGCAGCACACGGCGTCTACGTCCCCACAACGAGAGATGTAAAAGCGGCCGCACCACGGCGAAAAAGAACTTCGGATCAACGAAACGTGGCTTGGGACCTTGGAAGTACTCCATCGCACGATGGGCAACCTGCTGGATCGTTGCGCTGGCACGCGGTCCGGCGCAGAGGTGAATCGTCGAGCCGAGGGCGGCTTCATCAAAGAGGAGATGGGCGACGGAGGCGGCGACGAAATCAACAGGCACAATATCCAGCACCGCGTCCGGATAGCCGGGGATGGTGCGCCAGAGGCCACGTGCGTAGATCTTCAGCGGCCAGTACATCATCTTGAAGCTGGAGGTGACTCCGGTCTTAGAGTCTCCCACGATGATGCTGGGACGCAGAATCACGCCAGGAAGCGAGGCGGCGAGACGCGTTTGTACAAGGGCTTCAGCCTCTGCCTTTGTCTGTTCGTAGGTGTTGCGATAGCTCTGGCCCACCGCCAGCTCGTCTTCGCGCACCAGGCCCGAGCGGCCCCCAGCAACGTAGGCTGTGCCCACGTAGGCGAAGCTTCGCAGTTGGCGTGCGCCGCCTGAAAAATCGAGGATACGCCGCGTGCCCTCGACGTTGATGCGGCGTGCCTCGTCGAGCGAATGATCGAAACGCACTGTGGCAGCGGAGTGAATGACGCGGGTTACCTCAGAGGTCAGGTAACTGTAAGCAGCCGCATTCAATCCACACTCAGGCTGGCTGACATCTCCAGGAAAGACCTGAACACGCGACCGATCCGCTGGCGGAATGAAGGCGTCGGCACGCTGCTGAGCTGATTGGCCAGCCCTGTCGCGAATAAGAAGTGCGAGTCTGGCGTTCGGCTTTCGCTCCAGGAGTTCGTGCACCAGCTGCACCCCGAGGAAGCCGGTGGCGCCTGTAATGAAAATGAGCTCTTCGCTGTTCAGTTCAGACCGTCCATATTCCGCACGGGACTTATGCGACGGCCTGCGCTACGCCTCAGTATAGCCTCGAGTTGGGGAGGCTAGCTGTCCTCCCGTGAGGCGAGTGCAAAGGTCCCTACCTTGGCTGGGGCCTCGCGTGACCCGTCAGAAGCGGATTCTTCGCTCCGGGTTGACAATCGACGGAAGCGGCTCGCCAAGCGCAAGGGTCTTAACGGGTTCTAGAATGAGGCTATAGCTTCATTCCAGACGGGCTCCTACGATCTCGCCGCAACGAACAGGCAATTCAACTTACGCAAGCGCAAAGATGAAGGGCGTTCCAGTCTTATGGCCGAGCCATTGTCGTTCACGGGATTTGTTCTAAAGAACCTGCTGCGCCGGCGCATGAGAACTCTGCTCACGCTGGCCGGCATCGGAACGGCGGTGGGCGCATTCGTTGGCCTGGTGGGTTTCTCGAGCGCGTTCGAACAGCAATGGATGCGTATTTATTCCAGCAGCGGCACCGATATCGCCGTGATCCAGGGAACCTTCCTGAATACTTCCATGGACGAATCAACCACGACAAAGCTCATAAAGCTGCCCGATGTGGCGCAGGCCTCGCCGTCGATCTTCAACCTGATGGACCTGACACCGGAGGTGAATGCGCTCGTATACGGCTGGAAGGCCGATGCCTTTCAATTTGCTTCGCTGAAGATTATGGTGGGTCAGCCCTTCCGGGATGGCCAAGCCGAAGTCATGCTTGGTGATCTTCTTGCGCAGAATCTAAAGAAGAAACCCGGCGACACCCTTGAGATTCAGGGCATGCCCTTCACGGTCACAGCTATCTATCATGGTGCTTCAACGCTCGAGGCGGCCGCAGTGGTCATGCCGCTGGATCAGTTGCAACAGCTGAGCAGCTTGCAGGGCAAAGTGTCGACGATTGATGTTCGACTACGCCCAGCGCCCGCGGGAAAGACGTCAGAGCAATACATGAAGCAGGCACAGGCGGAGATCGAAGCCGCTCTGCCAGGAATGCGCGCTGTTCCCGCGGCCGAGCGCGCCAGCGACAACCAGTTCGTGAAGCTGGCCCATGCTTCCGCCTGGGGTACCTCTCTGCTTGCCTTGCTCATCGGCGTCCTGGGCATCGCGAACACAATGGCGATGTCGGTCTTCGAGCGCACACGAGAGATCGGTATTTTGCGCGCTCTGGGGTGGAGTCGATGGCAGGTACTTGCCCACATAGAGATCGAAGCGGTCGCGCTCGGTCTCGGCGGAGGCATCTTCGGCGTCGTTCTTGGCTGGTGTGCGCTGCAGGTGCTGGCGGCTCTGCCGCGGACCGCAAGTCTCATCTCGGCCTCACTCCGCTGGCCGCTTCTTGCCGAAGCAGTGGGCATCGCGATGTTTGCCGGGTTGCTTGCCGGAGCGCTTCCAGCGTGGCGCGCGGGGCAGCTCTCCCCCGTAAACGCCCTTCGGCACGATTAGCCTACTCACAACCAGGAACTATTCCCGGCATACAAGCACTACCGACAAAGACGCAATGGCAAAAATTGGGGCATTTTGTTTTCCAGGGATCGGTCATCTCAATCCGATGACGGCGCTGGCGCATTCCTTGCAACGGAAGGGCCATGAGGTAGTAATCTTCGGGATCGCGGACACCGAGGCAGCTGTGCGCGCCGCGGGTATCGCGTTTTGTCGGATCGGTGCCGAAGACTACCCGCCTGGCACCCTCAAGAGACTGGACGAGCAGTTGGCGCGGCTCAAGGGCATCGCAGCCTTCCGCTTCACCTTGCAGCGAATTAGAGATTCGACCCGCATGATTCTGCGCGACGGGCCGGAGGCGGTGCAGACAACTAAGATGGAGGCGCTGCTGGTCGATGAGGCAGAGTTTGCCGGAAACGTGGCGGATCATTTAGGACTCCCCTGGATCTCGGTCGCCTTGATTCCTCCGCTTCTTCACGACGACCGGTTTCCGCCCTTCTGGCTTGGGTGGGCGGCGGGACAGGATCGGCTTAGCCGTTTGCGGAACCGCGTGGCGATCCGTTTGCTTCTGCGCATCGCCGCTCCCATCTTCGAAGACGTGAATCGGCAGCGTAGCGACTGGGGTTTGAAGCCCTACGCGGGTCCAGACGAGGGGCTCTCGCCCTGGGCACAGATCACACAGTTGCCTGAAGCACTGGAGTTCAGAATTCGTGGCGAAAAGCCAGCAGGGCTTCATTACACTGGACCGTTCTTACACGCCCGACAGCGTTCTCCCGTCGACTTTCCGTGGGACCGCCTCGACGGACGCCCGCTAATTTACGCATCGCTCGGCACCCTCCAGAACGGTTCGGAGGCAATCTTCAAGACGATCACCGATGCCTGCGCCGGACTGGATGCGCAGCTGGTAATTTCGCTGGGTGGCGGGCTTCATCCGGCGAGATTGGGAAAGCTGGCCGGTGACCCGGTGGTGGTGCGCTTTGCTCCGCAACTTGAGCTTCTAAAGCGGGCCACGCTGGTGATTACGCATGCCGGCCTGAACACGGTATTGGAATCGCTCTTAGAGGGAGTGCCGCTGGTCGCCGTGCCCCTCGGCAACGATCAGCCAGGAGTGGCAGCGAGGCTCAAGGCACGCGGCGCCTGCGTGGTGGTTTCGCGGCACAGGCTCAACCCCGCCCGGCTCCGCAAAGCGGTCCTTCTGGTGCTCCAGGATGTGCGATACCGTAAAGCGGCTCAGGTCTTGCAGAAAGCCCTCCAGCGGATCGACGGGCCGAACTGCGCGGCAGATCTGATCGAGCAGGCACTCAAACTACACTCGACTCAGTCTTAGCCTGACGCGCCTGGTTCATTCTGGAGCACGCATCGAGCGGCGCCTACTTGCCGATGCAGAAGGTAGAAAAGATAAGGCTCAGAATATCTTCGTTGGTGGTCGTTCCAGTCAGGCTGTCCAGAGCTTGCAGGGCCGTATGGAGATCAAGCAGAACCATCTCATCAGGAACTCCTTCGTGGATCGCCGAGCTTGCCGCGGTCAAGACTTGCGCTGCGCTCTGAACCGCTATGTGTTGCCGTTCGTTGGTGAGAAAGAACGTGTCGAGCGATGCTGCGTCGCCTACAAGCGTGGCATGCATGCTGTCACGGAGCGCTGGCAGGCCTTCGTTCGTGCGGGTAGAGATTGGAACGACCTTGACTCCCGGGAGTTCCAGAAGGAGCTGTGTGGTGCGACGCAGGCGATCCTCGCTGGTCAGAAG
This sequence comes from uncultured Acidobacteriaceae bacterium, assembly GCA_964236325.1. Classification (GTDB taxonomy): domain Bacteria; phylum Acidobacteriota; class Terriglobia; order Terriglobales; family Acidobacteriaceae; genus Edaphobacter. The sequence continues at coordinate 37,091 of CAXSEC010000007.1, forward strand.
ATCACACTTACTCAGGGCTACCAACACGCTGCGCTCTGCGAGCTCTTCTAAAAGCCTCCTGTCTGCGGGGTCTGGATCCGTTGTTCCGTCAACCACGAGCAACACCAACGCGGCCTCCGCCAGTGCTTCTCGCGAGCGCGCGATGCCTAGCGCTTCGATCTCGTCCGTTGTCTCCCGAATGCCCGCCGTATCCGTAATCTCAACCGGAATTCCCGCAAAGCTGACTCGCTCCGTGATCGCATCGCGCGTCGTTCCTGGAGTCGCCGTCACAATGGCACGATCGCGTTCCAGCAGAGCATTGAAGAGAGACGATTTACCCGCGTTCGGCCGACCGATGATCGCCAGCGTCAGACCCTCCCGCACCGCCCTGCCGTAGCGGTACGTCTGCTCCAAACGCGTCAGCGATCCAAGAAGAATCGCGATGCGCGATGCCGTCAGGCTGTTCGGTTGAACATCAAGATCATCCTCTGCAAAGTCGATGCCAGCTTCCAGAGTCGCGACGAGTTGAATCAGGTCTTCCTTGATCGGTTGAACCGCGCGCGATACGGCGCCTCCCATCTGGCTTGCTGCAAGCCGCGCCTGGTGCAGGGTGGTCGCGCTGACGAGATCATGGACGGCTTCAGCCTGGGTAAGATCCAGGCGCCCGGACAAAAACGCTCTTTGTGTGAATTCTCCCGGCTCTGCCAGCCGTGCGCCTCGCTCCAGTGCACCACGCACAACTGCCTCGAGGACCACGGGCGCGCCATGGGTCGCAATCTCGACAACATCTTCCCCGGTATAGCTCTTGGGGCCGGCGAAGTAGGTCATAACGACTTCGTCAAGGGTGCGAGCCTCAGGCGCGTTGGACGCATCGGGATCGAGCAGGTAGCCGAAACGCGCTGTACCTGCGACGAAACCGCCACGCACGCGAAGCAGGTCCGCAGCGATGGCAGTTGCCTGATCTCCGGAAAGACGAACAACACCGATCCCACCCCGCCCCGACGGCGTTGCGATCGCCACGATTGTGTCGGGCGTGTAGCTCACGGCCTGCTTTGAAGCCTAGATGAAGACGGGCGCGCATCAGTCAGCGCCAGGCTCGATGCACCTCGGTGAGCGGCTCCCTCAAGCATAGCGAGGAGCCTTCGCGCCGCAGGAGGCACAATAGTCAAAGGTCCCTGGAAGAGGCCGGAAGCATGCTCCGCACACGAGCGTCGTAAGACCGTTCGCAGAGTGCCATCCCGGAGGCTGTCCCAGATCCTTGGACGGCGTGATGTACTGGACAGACGGGTAGAGACGCATCGGTTCTGTGACGCTAAGCGCCCAGACCAGACAGGCGATCCAGCCTACCCCCGTCCATCCCAAAAAGAAATTGGTAAACCAGATAGCTGCGGCCTGCGGATATTGCCGGCTGCTGGCCACGATTGACGGCGCGAAGTAGACAAAGAAGCAGAGTGCTAAGAATGTCATGGAAGACCTCTCCCGTTTGTCAAAACAGCCGACAACCGGGATGCTTTGTATAGATACGACTGCAGCGTAGCCACAGTTCCGCTTCGCGGCGCGCAGGGTTAGAAACGCTGTGCGTCGGTCTGGTTTGTCGATCGGGAAACTGGCTCCTGTGAAGTGTAGGTACCGCCCCGCAGACCGGCAAGGATCTGCGTCTGAAAGTCGTTGGCGGCTCCTGGATTGTTTGGAAGAAAGATGGTATTTGTACCACCGCGTGTACCAATATCCCGGAGTGTGTCGAAATACTGCGTTAATAGAACGAGAGCCATCACGTCATCTGCTGTTGAGCCTGGAACAGTTTCGCGGAAATGTTCGATGGACGCTCGCAGCCCGTCGATGATCGCCTGCCGCTCCGCAGCTATTCCCTTACCTTGAAGCGCTTTCGATTCGGCCTCGGCTTCGGCCTGCTTCACCTTCAAAATCTTCTCGGCTTCGCCACGAGCCTGCGCAGCTACCTGCGATCGCTGCGCGGCGTTGATATCGTTCATTGCATTCTTGACCTTAATGTCGGGCACGATATCTGTAACCAACGCGGTCAGGATATTAAAGCCAAATCCAGACATGATTGAATCCAGCTCGACCTTTACTGCAACAGAGATACCGCTTTGCTGCTCAAAGGTTTCGTCGAGTGTCAGCTTCGGAACATGACCGAGAATGGAATTGAACACGAAGCTTTCAATCTGCTTTTGCGGGGCGCTCAAACGATAGAAGGCGTCGTAGATCTTTTCGTCGAGCACCTGATACTGCACGCTTACCGGGATCTGCACAAAGACGTTATCTCGCGTCTTCGTTTCGACAGAAAAACTGGCCTGCCGTACCTGCAGGTCAACGAAATAAACACGCTCTGCAAAGGGAACAAGTACATGCAGGCCGGGGCGTGTAATTCGGTCAAATTTGCCAAATCGCTCAACAACACCGGCTGTGGCGGTCCGTACCGTGTAGAGCGTCTTGAGGATGGTAACGAGAAAGATGAAGGCGACGATCACAAACAGAACAACGAACGCGGAAGAGAACTCCATAGCGGGCGACCTTTAGACGCCTCAACACAAGGATACAGCGGAAACCAGGCATGCTCCAGGCTGCGCGTGTAGCGGTCTGAGCAGCAGTCTAGGATAGGTCCTATGCGTGCCCACTTCTCCGAAGCCGGCCTTCGTTTTCTTCGTGGGCTGAAGCGAAACAACGACCGCGACTGGTTCAACGAGCGCAAATCTACCTACGAGATGGAGCTGAAGCAGCCGCTTCTCGCGCTGATTGAAGAGATCAACGAAGGTATGCTCGACTATGCCGCGGAGCATGTTCGTCCGCCGACAAAGATCATGATGCGCATCTATCGCGACATCCGCTTCGCAAAGGAGAAGCTGCCCTACAAGACGCACGTCGGCGCCTGGTGGGCGAGGGCAGGTCATGAAAAGATTTCAGGAGGTGGCTTTTACGTGCAGGTGTCAGGCGAGGAGGTCCAGATTGCTGCTGGTGTCTTCATGCCTGAACGCGCACAGCTGCTCGCCCTGCGAAGTGCGCTTACCACCCGGCATGCGCAGCTGCGGACAGAACTCAACCACCGACAGCTAAAGGCTGTGGGCCTCACTGCGATCCCTGGCCGCCCGCTTACACGGCCGCCAAAGGGGTTTAGTGGGCCACCTGAGGCCATGGACCTCCTGGTCTGCAAAGAGTGGGGAGTGGCCGGAAGCTTTCCGGTGGAGATGGCCGTTTCGCCCGGGTTTGGCAAGGAGATTACACGCCGATTTAGGAGAGCCGCGTCGTTGGTTGCGTTGCTGAACGAGCCTCTCAGCTCGCGGCCTAAAGGGCTTCCGTTCTCTCCTCTGCCGCTCCGCTGAGACACCAGCTGCAGAGAAGAAGCAGAGAAGGCGGCCCAAGCGATGCCGGTGAAACATGGGGGAAAACAGAACAAATTGGGAGAAAGACCTAAGAATCCTGTGGAAACACTGGTTTTCTCGTTGACAAAGCCACCAAGAGAGTCGAAGGTGAATGGCGGTACAGTACTCCGTACCCGCATAAACACTGGCGATTCGTAGCGTGGCGAACGATAGTTGCTAGGTGACATGAGATCACTTATCGTCGGACGCGATGAATAATCATGACCAACTCAAGGAAGAATGAAGGAGCAAGACATGGCGAAGGGAATGACAAAGACCGCTTTGGTCCGCACAATGGCCGAGGGTCTCGAACTCACGAACAAGCAGTCATCTGCGTTTTTGGAGCTGCTCGCGCAGACGGCAGTCAAGGAAACGAAGAAGAATGGCGAATTTACCATTCCGGGCATCGGCAAGCTGGTAAAGGCAGAGCGCAAGGCGCGCCTAGGCCGCAATCCGCAGACGGGTGAGACCATCAAGATCAAGGCGAAGACTGTGGTCAAGTTCCGCGTGGCCAAGGTGGCGAAGGATACGATCGCCCCGGTCAAGAAGTAAGCGCCCTACATTCAGGCACTTGAGAGGTGGACCGGATGTCTTGCGGAGATGGCGCAGACCTTCCGGTCCTATCTCCTCTGGGACTAGGATTCCGGCGTGCCAGGGATGTTTGAGGGATCCTCTAACGGCTTTGGAATGAACGCCATGGCGACGAGGGACAAGCCGAGAGAGATAAGAATGCCTTTAAGCAGAAGGGTGGAGTTGAAGTTTCTGCCGAGGGCTATGAAACTGATGGCGCAGCCGATGAAGAAGAGCTCAGAGAGCAGGCCGCTACGATAGTTTGGCCGGGTGCCTGCGGGTGGAACGCGGGGGCGCAGCGATGGCAGGAAGCGCGGCACAGCAGCACAGTAGAGGCGATAGGGGTCGCCTAACTTGTTGAGAAGAAAGGGCTCTTCGGCGCCGATCAAACGAAACTCAACAATCGCGATCAAGGTAATAGCGACGATGGCGCCGGTGGGCGGCATGAGCAGGGAGAGCGCGAGCGCGTTGAGTAAGGTGCCTAGATAGAGCGGGTTGCGAGAGTGGCGGAAGGGGCCATCGGCGAGCACTTGTAGGCCGTGCATGGTCGTCGAATGAACGACGGCCGCACCCACGTACGATGCTCCCCAAACCCGCAGGATGGCAGATGCGGTTGCGACAACGCAACCTAAGCCTAGTAGAATCTGTGAGCTAGCGGTAAAGGTGAGCCAGTGCTCGCGAGCCGGGATGGAGGCCAGGAAGAGCCACCAGGTGCTGGATCCGAGGCTGAAGGAGGTGTAGCGCTCCCAGGGGGCAAAGAAGCCCAGCGCGTAGATGATGCCCTGCAACAGAAAGCGGAAGCGGTACTCGAGGGGGAAGGCTTTCAGCATAAAGGAGCCTATTTCGTCCAGGTAAAGCGGTGTTTCGCGAAGGTTAGGGGTCATTTGCGGCTGTTTGGCGGAGGTTGTTCGTTTGGCTGATGGGAACCTCTCAGATCGGCTCCTCGGCCTGGCCGAGAGCGGCGAGGATGTGGTCGAAGTCCTCCAGCTTTGAGTATTCGATGATGACTCGGCCGCGACCGCTGGCATCTTCGATCTTCACCTTGAGACCCAAGGAGCGTTGGAGGCGAATCTCAGCCTCGCGCACGTTGGGATCCTGGGCGGGGATGGCTTTCGCCCCCTTGGACGGCTTGTCTTCAGGATGGAGGAGGTTCTGGATGTAGGACTCGGTCTGGCGGACGGACATGGCGAGGACGCGAACCTTCTGCGCGGCTGCGAGAATCTGCTCGGGCGTCTCTAGAGCGAGGAGAGTACGAGCGTGGCCAAAGGTGAGTTCGCCCGCTTCGACCGAATGCTGGACGGCCTCAGGAAGACGGAGGAGGCGAAGGAAGTTGGCGACCGAGGCGCGCTCCTTGCCGGTGCGGTGCGCCATCTGCTCCTGGGTCATCTTGAAGTCGTGGCTGAGGCGATGGTAGGCGCGGGCCTGCTCCATGGGGTTGAGGTCGGCGCGCTGTAGATTTTCGACGATGGTCATCTCCATGGTCTGTTCATCGGTGGCCTGACGGACGATGGCGGGGATGGTGG
>CAXSEC010000007.1:42639-44554 GCA_964236325.1 uncultured Acidobacteriaceae bacterium
GGCCGAGGTGGCAGCAGGGCTTCGAGGCCGCGGCCAAGGGCCTGGCGTTTGTCGGAGGAAGGGGGCATGGGGCTCCTTTGTCGAGGAACGGGTAGATGGAGCTTGGGTCGGGATGATGGGCTTAGAGGTTATTTGTTGTAGGGCCACAGGCGGATCTTGCGGGCTGGTTTAGCGACGGCTTCGGTTGCTGGTTGTCTTGCTGTTTCGGCTTGACGTGCTGCTTTCGGGCTGACGATGTGATTGCGTGCGAGAAGTTCTGTGGCGAGATCGTTATAGGCTTCAGCTCCACGGGATCTTGGATCGTAGACGGAGACGGGCTGACCGTGGCTAGGGGCTTCGGCGAGGCGGATGTTGCGAGGGATGGTGGTGGTCAAGAGCTTTTCCTTGAAGAAGTCGCGCAGGTTGGCAGCGACCTGCTGGGAGAGGTTGGTGCGGTCGTCGACCATGGTGAGGACGACGCCTTCCAGGCCGAGTGCGGGATTGAAGGCCTGGGCGACGCGATCGAGGGTGCTGACGAGCTCGGAGATGCCTTCGAGGGCGAAGTACTCGGATTGCATGGGGACAAGGAGGCCGTCTGCGGCAACAAGCGCATTGAGGGTGAGGAGATCGAGGGCGGGCGGGCAGTCGAGCAGGATGAAGGGGTAGCTCGCGCGAACGGAGATAAGGGCATCCCGCAGGCGGAACTCACGACGGTCCTGGGAGACCAATTCAAGGTTGGCGCCGATGAGGTTCTTGCTGCCGGGGACGAGCGATAGATTCTCCACTTGGGTGGGGATGATGACCTGATCGATGGCGGCCTGGTTGAGGAGGAGGTCGTAGATGCTGAGACGATCGGCGGGTCCTTTGAGGCCGAGGCCGCCGGTGGTATTGGCCTGGGGGTCCATATCGATCAGCAGGGTGGGGAGGCCGTGGTGGGCGAGGGCGGCGGCGAGGTTGATGGCGGTGGTGGTTTTGCCGACGCCGCCTTTCTGGTTGACGATGGCGAGGACGCGGGAGGGGCTGGGACTGCTGAAGTGCGGGGAGGCGGTGGGTTCTTTGGGCATAGTGCTGCTGAGAAGGGTAGCGGGTTCGGCGGGTTGGAGCAAGACGGGGCGTTAGGCGGAGCTAAGGATAGGTGGCTCGGACGAGTGGGCAAGAGAAGATGCGAGGCATTTTGTTCCACGTGGAACAGTCACGACAGAGCAAGGTTGTTCCACGTGGAACACTCACAACAACGCGAGAATGCCAGTGTTGCTTGCCGGTACTCGCCATTGTTCACGACAAGCTACTCCCTGAACCTCCGGCGCGGTGGTAAGCACGAGACGGATGGGGGCCAGCTCTGCTGCCAATGCGAGGGCGGCGGTCATCTTGTCGACGGCGCGGAGCATAACCAGATCAAAGCGGCGGAAGCCGACGAGGGCCTCTGCACGACCAGAGTGGATCTCGATAGGAAGACTGAGGTTGCGAACAACTTCGTGAAGGAAGGCGGCCTTCTTCCCCTGCGACTCAGCGAGGGTCACGGAGAGTGCGGGGTGAAGCAGCTGGCAGGGAAGGCCAGGGAAGCCAGCGCCTGAGCCTAGGTCGAGCACAGTCTCAGTTCCGGCGGGCAGGTGGGTCGCGAGAAAGAGACTTTCACCGAAGTGGCGGGTGACGATGGCCTCAGGATCACGAATGGCGGTCAGGTTGGTGCGGGCGTTCCATTTCAGCAGGAGATCGAGGTAGAGGCTGAGTTGATCAAAGAAGTCCGGCGGTGTCGGAGTGTTGCCGAGGAACGGGCTAAGAAGGGCGGTAAGGCGAGGAAGGGGGATGGTAGCCATGTAAATTCAGGACGCAGCGACGGCGCGGCGAACGAGGTCTTCGAAGAGGGCTCGGGATGCGGCGCTGGTCGCAGTGGAACGCTCTGGGTGCCACTGCACGGCGAGGAGGTGAAGGCCGA
>CAXSEC010000007.1:44654-47043 GCA_964236325.1 uncultured Acidobacteriaceae bacterium
CTGGTCGCAGTGGAACGCTCTGGGTGCCACTGCACGGCGAGGAGGTGAAGGCCGAGTGACGGATCGGCCTCGATGGCTTCGATCACCGCATCCTGGGGACACCGAGCGGTGATGCGGAGGCTGTTGCCTGGCAGGGCAACTGCCTGATGATGTGAGGAGTTGACGGGCAGACGGGGGAAGCCTGGTTCGCTCTGCGGATGCGATGGAGCTTCTTCAGAGGTGATGAGGGCAGCGAGGAGGGAGTTGGGAGCGATGGCGGCCGTATGGGCGACGGCGATGGCGGGACCGGCCGGGTGGTTGACGGGGAGGATGCTGAGGTCCTGATGGAGGGTGCCGCCGCGCCAGGTATTGATGGATTGGAGACCGAAGCAGATGCCGAGTATGGGCTTGCGGTGAGTATGGGCGTCTTCGAGGAGGAGGATATCGGCGGCTTCACGGGCAGGATCGGCAGCAGCGCTGGCGGGGTCGGGTGACTGGCCGTAGCGGCGGGGATCAATATCGGCCGGGGAGCCGGGGAGGAGAACACCGGCGCAGGTGTTGGCGAGGGCTTGCTGGTCGGCGCGTGAGGCGGCGAGGGGGAGTTCAATGGGGGTTCCGCCAGCTTGCTCAATGGCGGCGAGATAGGCGGGAAGGTTACGCCGGTTGTAGTCGTGGTCGGTGCTGGTGGGGATGGGAATGGCGATGCGGGGCTTCATGACTGACGTGATGATACGTGGCGGGGTCAGGATGCGGCGCAGATGAGTGGTGGATCGGCGACTTACGTCCCTCCTGAGGACGCTTCATGAGGCGGTGTGCTTGAGGTAGGTCTGGGTGATGGCGGTGAAGGCCTGCTGGGTGAGGGCGTCGGCGTCGCGGGTGGTTAGGTCGGTGGTGGAGATGGGGTCGCCGAGGATGAGGAGGAGCGGGCGGGGGCGGAGGGTGTAGGTGTGGATGGGCAGGAGCTGCCAGGTGCCGACGAGGGTGACGGGGACGAGCGGGACCTGGGCGCGGATGGCCATGACGGCGGCTCCGGAGAGGAAGGGGCCGGTCTGGCCGGTGGCCGCGCGGCCACCCTCCGGAAAGAGGACGATCGGGAGGCCGGTCTTGAGCGCGGCGACGGCCAGGCTTAGGGAGCCTACGGAGTTGCGGGCGGTTGACTGGTCGACGGGCACCTGGCCGGAGCGATGCAGGTGCCAGCCGATGAAGGGGATCTTCCAGAGGGATTTCTTGGCGAGGATGCGGAACTGGAAGGGGAGGTGGGCGAAGAGGACGGGGGTGTCCATATAGGAGAGGTGGTTCGAGGCGAAGACGGCGGGGCCAGCGGGAAGGCGGTCGGCACCGAGGACGGTCACGGGAGAGAAGGTGACGCGGAGGAGGGTGCGTGCCCAGGCACGGGCGATGGCGTGCTGCTGGCGGCCGGAGGTATCCCAAAGCGAGGTGATGAGGGAGGCGCAGCCGAAGAGGGTGGTGGCGAGGGCGATGAGGGGGTCGAAGAGGCAGTAGGTGAGGAGGCGAAGGGCGAGGCCGGGCGTGGGTGGATAGGGTGGCGGGTCGGCGGCGGGGCGGTGGGGCGGGGGTGAAGCAGGTCCCTCCACTTCCCCTTCGACTTGCGTTGCTCGCTCAGGGTCCGGTCGGGATGACAGATTAGTTGAGGGGATCATGCGTGGGGGACCAGGAGGTGGCGGAGTTCGCCGACGAGGTAGACGGAGCCGGTGGCGAGGATGAGGCCTCCGGGAGGGGTGGTGGCCTGGGCCTGGGTGAGGGCGGCGTGAAGGTGCGGCGCGGCATGGGCGGGGACGTCAAGGCGGTGGGCCTGCGCGAGGAGGTCGTCGACGTGGGCGGCGCGGGGAGTTTCGAGGGGAGCGAGGACGATGTGGTCGCGGCGACGCTCCGGGTCGGTGGAGGAGCTGTCGAAGAGGGGGAAGAGGATCTGGGCCATTTCGGCGACGTCTTTGTCACGGAGGCAGGAGAAGATGAGGGTGCGGGGCTGGGTGGGGGGGAGCTGGGCGATGGCGGCACGGAGGCTCCAGGCGCCGGCGGGGTTGTGGGCGACGTCGAGCAGGAGCTGATGGTGGTCGAGGGAGAGGGTTTCGAGGCGGCCGGGCCAGTGGGTGTGGCGGATGCCGGCTGCGATGTCGGCGTTGGTGAGTTTGTAGGCGTGGTGGTGGCGAAGCTCCTGGGCGGCGGCGATGGCGAGGGCGAGGTTTCGCTGCTGATGGTGGCCGGGGAGAGGGGAGTCGACTTCGAGGAGGCCGTCGGCTTCGAGGTTGAGGGTGTAGTGGTTGGGGGCGAGGGGGGATGTGGCGGTGGAAGAAGAAGTGGGTCCCTCCACTTGGGCTGCGCCTCCGGTCGGGATGACAGAGGTGAGGGGACCGGCTGTGAGGGGAGAAGCGGGGCCCTCCACTTCGCT
>CAXSEC010000008.1:0-32219 GCA_964236325.1 uncultured Acidobacteriaceae bacterium
CTTCACCGAAGTAACCCGCATCCTCACCTCAGCAGCCTACCACCGCGAAACGACGCTCAACCTCACCCAAAGGTGCCTCTACCTCGACGAAAACACGGCTAAACAGCACGTCCAACCGCCATTTCGGCCGCATCGAGCACCTGGTTACCATCAGGCAAAATCGACCGGATCGCCGACGCCACGCCATCCTCATCGTTCGTCTCCGTCACCCGCCATCCCCGCTCCTGCGCCATCGCCAGCAGCTCCGCCGGAGCGTTCCCCATCAGCACCGGATGCCCTGCAACCTCCAGCATCGAAAGATCATTCCAGTTGTCGCCAATCGCCATCACCTCGCTGAGAGCCATCCCGCGCTCCTCCGCCAGTCGCCGGATTGCCGCCCCTTTACTCACCCCCGCCGGCAAAATATCAACAATGCTGAGGTCGCGCTCCGGATACTCCGTCCGGTGCAGCGCAATCTCCACCCCTGCCTCGGGCGTAACCCCTTTCCCGTCAGCAAAATGGACCCCGTCCATCGACCGCAGCAACGCCTCCGCCCGGCGCATCCGCTCTACCGTCCCGCACAGCATCATCTGGATCGGCCGGCCGCGTTCGAGGCAGCGCTCAACTGGCCTGATATGTGCAATATACAGCTCGTTCGCAATCATCCATTTGTCGATCGAGGCATGCAGATCCGCCAACTCTTCAACCACCAGCGCCCCGCGCTCATCCTCCCCATCCGGTCCCACACAATCAAACGTCACCACCAGCGCATTGCGGAACTCTCCCAGATGACCAAACAGCCGCTTCGCACTCTCCAGCGTCATTAACTCCCGTCGAATCAACGTGGAACCGATGGTCCGCACCACCGCTCCGTTCGAGCTGACCAGCAGATTGGTCTCCCCCAGGCTCAACGCCCGCAACTGGCGCATCGCGTAGCAGTGTCGTCGCCCAGTCGCCACCACAAACGCAATGCCCGCCTGCTCCGCCGCCCGAATCGCCGCGCGATTCACCTCACTTACCAGCCCGCCCGTCGCCAGCAGTGTGCCATCCATATCCACCGCAATCATTCGTACAGCCGGCATCTCGCTCGCTCCATCATCCCTGCATATTCTCTCATCTGCATTGCATAAATAACCGTAAATGGCTGTCCGCGTTGGATTTACGGGAAATTGACTCGACAGTCACACAGCCGTTCGCCATACTGGAATGAAGTAGGAAGGTTCTTATGTTCCACAATCGCATCGCCTCTGATCTCCGTAAACACTTCTCCACCGTCGGTCCATCGCCCTCCTCCATCACGGCAGAAACTCCCGTCTCCGCAGGCTCGCCGTCGTCCCCCACCCGTCTTGTCCTTCTCCCTGCATCCCGGTCTGCCCCCCTTGAGCATCGCACCACCGCTCGGGACGCCAGACACCTCCTCGAAGAGTTCGTCAAGGTCTCCTCCCACCGCATCGCCGCCTTCCTCGCGGAAGCCTCGGTTCTGGTTCTCGTTCTCGGTATCCTGGATCGCTTCCTCGCCAGCAACCGCTTCGAGCTGCATTGGGTCGGCGGCGCCTTTCTGATCAGCATCGTGCTGCTCGCTGCGAGCATCGTCCTCGAGTTTTCGGCGAGGATCTGGCTCTCCCGTGCCTTGCGGCCTGCGGAAGCTTGACCCGCCAAATCGCATCCGATCCTCGATTTGGGTAGCATCAAGAGATGCCACAGATTGCCTACCTTGAGTGCTCTCGCTGCCATCACCGCCTCTCCGCGGAGACGCCGCAGACCCTCTGCCCCATCGACGCCGGCAGCCTCTATGTTCGCTACAACACGGACTCCCTTCGCGCCTCCGCAAAGCGCGAGAACCCGGCACGCTACGCCGCGGCTAGCACCACATCACTCGGTATGTGGCGCTACCGCGACGTCCTTCCGGACGTCACTCCCGTCACCCTCGGCGAGGGCTGGACACCCATGCTGCAGTCCCGCCGCTACCCCGGCCTGCGGATCAAGGAAGAAGGCGCCAATCCCACCGGCACCTTCAAGGCACGCGGCCTGTCGCTCGCTGTCACCATGGCGAAGCACTACGGCCTGAAGCACTTAGCCGTCCCCAGCGCAGGCAACGCCGCCGGTGCCCTCGCCGCCTACGCCGCTGCTGCCGGCATCGCCGCGCACCTCTTCATGCCGCAGGATGTCCCCTTTGCCAACTACCTCGAAGGCATCATCTACGGCGCGGACGTGACCATGGTCGATGGCCTGATCTCTGACTGCGCCCGCCTCGTAGGCGAACACATCAAGCAGCAGAAGGCCAGTGGCACGCTCGCGGCCGAGACCTGGTTCGACATCTCCACTCTCAAGGAGCCCTTCCGCGTCGAGGGCAAGAAGACCATGGGCTACGAGCTGGTCGAGCAGCTCGGCTGGCGCTACCCGGACGCGGTCTTCTATCCCACCGGTGGCGGCGTCGGCCTGATCGGCATGTGGAAGGCCTTCGACGAGATGGAGCAGCTTGGCTGGGTGGAGCAGGGAAGTCGCCGCCCCAGGATGTACGCCCTGCAGGCCTCCGGCTGCGCCCCCATCGCCAAAGCCTTCGAGCAGCACCAGCCCGCCAGCGAGTTCTTCGCGAACGCCGACACCTTCGCCTCTGGCCTGCGCGTGCCCAAGCCCTACGGCGACACCATCATCCTCGACATCCTAGCCCAGTCCGGCGGCCGCGCCATCGCCAGCACCGACGAGGTGATCCTCGCCAGCATCCTCGACTGGGCGAAGCACGAAGGCCTCTTCCTGTCGCCCGAAGGAGCCGCCGCGACCGCCGCCTACGATCAACTCCTCGCCAGCGGCGAGCTCAAAGCGACCGACACCGTCGTTCTCTTCAACACCGGCGCCGGCCTCAAATACACCGATATGACCGCTGCGGCCATGCACCTGAAGCGGCCAGGCAGCGGCCCCAGGCTGCCCACCAGCCTGCCGATCGGCGGCATCATCACGCCGGTTTGAAGCCCGCCAGACAGCCCCGCCTCATCCTGGAGGCCCATGCATCTCCGCAACGAGCTTCGACCCATGCTCCGCATCGCCCTGCCCCTGGTCACCGCCGAACTTGGCTGGATGATGATGGGCCTCGTCGACACCATCATGGTCGGCCGACTCCCGAACGCCGCTATCGCCATGAGCTCGGTCGCGCTGGCGCAGATCCTCTACAACACCCTTGCCTTCGGCTTTGGCGGCGTTCTGCTTGGGCTCGATACCGTCATCACACAGGCGCATGGAGCCGGCCGGATCGACGAGGCAAACCGCTGGCTCTGGAACGGCCTGCTGCTGGCAGGCGCGATGGCTGCACTGCTGACCGGCATCTTTCTTCTGGCGCCCCGCGGCATGCTTCACATGCGGACCTCGCCGGAGGTCATCAGCGGCGCCATCAGGACGCTCAGAGCCCTCACCTTCGGCATCTTCCCGCTGCTGCTCTACTTCACCCTGCGGCGATATCTGCAGGCGTTCAATCACGTCCGCATCATCGCTGCCACACTGGTCACCGCCAACCTCATCAACCTCTTCTTCGACTGGTTGCTCATCTACGGCCACCACGTCGCGCTTCCTCTCGGCCGATCCCTTGGCTGGTCTCCGCTGGGCGTTATGGGATCCGGCCTCGCAACCTCGTTCGCCCGCATCTATCAGGCGATCTTTCTGCTCGTCGCGCTGTGGCTGGTGGATCGCCGGAAGAACTACGGCCTGCGTCGCCTTTCGCTGCGCCCGGAGCGTCCGCTGCTGGTGCGTCTGATTAGCCTCGGCCTGCCCGCCGGCGCTACGCTGCTGGTTGAGGTCTCCATCTTCGCCATCGTTACCTTTCTGATCGGCACCCTCGGCCCGCTGCCGCTCGCCGGTCATGAGGTCGCGCTCAACGTCGTCTCCTTCACCTTCATGGTGCCGCTCGGACTCTCGGCGGCGGCGAGTGTTCGCGTCGGTCAGGCGATCGGCCGCGGTGCCAAGCAGGAGGCGCGCGCCGCCGGCTGGTCAGCCATGCTGCTGGCAGGCGCCTTCATGCTGTGTACCTCGGTGCTGTACAGCGTCTTTCCGCACGCCATCGCTCGCATCTTTACTCCCGACGCCGCCGTGATCGCCGCGACCGTTCCCATCTTCGCCATCGCCGCCATCTTCCAGCTCTTTGATGGTCTGCAGGTCACCGCCATTGGGGCTTTGCGCGGTGCCGGAGACACGCGCTCCGGCCTCATCACGCATCTTTGCTCCTATTGGCTGTTGGGCCTGCCGCTTGGCACATACCTCTGCTTCACCCGCAAGATGGGCGCGCGCGGCCTCTGGATCGGTCTATGTGGCGCGCTCATCGTGGCCGGCATCGTTCTTCTGTGGCGATGGCGCAGCCTAAGCCACCGCCTGCCGGACGCACCTGCCGCTCAGGCGCTTGGTTAGACCTGACCGCCGGTAGCCACGGCTCCTTCGACCCCTGCGCTCTCCGGCCGCTGCGAGCGCGTCGTCAGCGTCATGGCCGCCAGAAGAATCATGCCGCCGCCCACCCATGCACTTGGTCCCAGCCGCTCCCCCAGCACCAGCACGCCGAGCACGCTCCCCATCAGCGGCTCGATGTTCAGCAGCACGCCGGCCTGCGACGCCGGAACCTGCGTCATGCCCCAGTTCCACAGCAGCGTCGTCGTGGCCGTGCAAAGCACACCGCTGGCCGCCAGCGCTCCCCATGCCTTCCACGACACATGCGCCACCGGCGGCAGGCCATGCGCCAGCAGCACCCAGGGAATCAGCATTGCGGTGCCCATCGCGATGCCATACGCCGTCACGGTCAGGTGGCTGTGCCCGATCATGAGCCGCTTGTTGAAGAGGATCCAGAACAGCGCGATCAGGCACGAGAGCACGACCAGCAGATCGCCGCGGACCGAAGCGCCTCCCGCTACAACCGCTGCCCCTCCAGCCGCATGCGCGCGGCCGCTAAAGGCAATCAGCGCCGCACCGGTAGTCGAAACCGCCATCGCCATCCAGCCGACGGCGTCCAGTCGCTCCTGCGCAAAAATGGTCGCGCCCACCGCCAGCACCACCGGCATCGTGCCGATCATCAGCGAGGCATGGCTCACCGTGGTCATCGACAGCCCATAGAACTGCACCAGGAACTGCAGCGGCACTCCAAGAAACGAGGCGACCGCCAGCAGGCCCCACTCCCGTCGGCTGAACCGCGGCCGATGCAGCAGGAGCAGCGGCAGCAGCGGCACCATCGCAAACAGGAAGCGATAGAGCACCATGAAGGCCGACGACATCTCCGCCAGCGCAATCTTGCCGAAGAAGAAGCCGCAGCCCCAGAAGCAGCTGGCCAGCGCGCACGCCGCAAATCCCCACCCCCGGCGCTGCGATCGCTCATCCATCTCTTCACTCTCGCACAGGCGCGCGTACCCAGACAGAACGGGGGCAGCCGCCTGGCCACGCCCGCTTCACATCTCCGCCGAAGATCACTCAACGCGGTTCGGCATCTACCAGACGCGGCAGCTATTCACCGGAACCATCGCTGTTCCTCTCCTGCAGCCAAACGCATCGGCAAAGCCCGGCTGGTTCACGATCGCGCCATTGGCTCGGAAGTGATCCGGCGAGTGCGGATCCTGCAGCACCTGCGAGCGAATGCTCTCGGGCCTGGAGTTCTCGCACCAGTTTTGCGCAAAGGCGATGTAGAACCGCTGCGGCGCTGTGTAGCCATCTTTCTTCGTCGCCAGGTCCACACCGTTCTGCTTCGCCCGCTCCAGGTACGCCATATACGCCAGCACCAGGCCGCCGTTATCCGCCGTGTTTTCGCCCAGCGTCAGCTTGCCGTTGACCTTTACGTCGTCAACCGCCGTAAAGTTGCCATACTCCTTTACCAGGCAGTCGGTCCGCGCTTCAAAGTTCTTCGTATCCTCGGCCGTCCACCAGTCGCTCAGGTTTCCCTTTGCGTCGAACTTCTTGCCCTCATCGTCAAAGCCATGCGTCAACTCGTGGCCGATCACGGCGCCAATATGGCCGTAGTTCACCGCGTCATCCTGCTTCGGATCGTAGAACGCAGGCTGCAGAATGCCGGCAGGGAAGTTGATGTCGTTCATGCTCGGATCGTAGTAGGCGTTCACCGTCGGCGGCGTCATCCCCCACTCGCCGCGATCCACCGGCTTGCCAATCTTGTTCAACTGCCGGTCGTTCTCAAACGCATTTGCCCGCTCCTGGTTGCCCAGAGCATCGTCCGGCTTCACCGTCAGCGCGCTGTAGTCGCGCCACTTCTCCGGGTAGCCGATCTTGTTCGCGACCGCCGTCAGCTTCTCCTTCGCCCGCACCTTCGTCGGTGCGCTCATCCACGTCACAGAATCAATATCCACGTCCATCGCGTGCTCGATATCGCCGACCATCTGCAGCATCTTGGCCTTGCTGTCGCCGGCAAAGTACTGCTGCACGTAGACCTTGCCTAACGCCTCGCCCAACGCGCCGTTGACTGCGTTCGAGCACCGCTTCCAACGCGCCGATTGCTCCGGCACACCATTCAGCTGATGGCTGTAAAACTCGAAGTTCTCATCATCAAAGCGCGTTGGCAGCCGGCTGCTGAAGGTCGTCAGCACGTGGTAGCGCAGGTACGCCTTCAGCACTCGCATGTCCGTGTCGCGAACTGCCAGAACCAGGGCAGGGAAGAACTGCGGCGTCGAATCGTTGATCTCGGAGACCTGCGGCGAGTGAACAGACGTCTCAAACTGGCCGAAGTTCACGCCAGGCAGCTTGCTCTCAAACGTCGCAATCGGCTCCAGATGGTACGTCTTCTCCGGATCCCGCAGATCGGTCACGCCCAGCGAGGCCTGCGCCAGTCTGGTCTCAAACGCCATGATGTCGGCAGCGTCCTTAGCCGACTGCGCCGGCGCGCTTCCCGCCAGCGTCAGCATCTTGGCTACATGCGCCACATATTGCTTGCGGATCTCTTCGTCCTTCGCTCCGGTGCGCAGGTAATAGTCCTTCTCCGGCAGCCCCAGGCCGCCCTGTGACACGAAGGCAATCTGCTTGGTCGCGTCTTTGAAGTCCTGCTGCTCGCCAAAGCCGAAGAACGCGTCCACACCAATCCGCTGCAGATCGCCGATCACCTGCGGCAGCTCGCGCTTCGCCAGCATCCCGTTGCCCAGCCCGTCAATCTCGCCTAGAACAGAGCTGACCGGCGCGAGCCCCTTGTCGTCGATCGCCTTTACATCCACGCAGGCCTGGTAGTAGTCGCCGATCTTCTGCTCGTCCGGCGAGCGCGTCGTCCCACCCGCCTCTGCTTTCTCCAGGATGCCGCGCAACGACTGAGTATTCACGTTGTAAAGCGCATAGAACTGGTCGACGCCACCCTGATCTCCCGGGATCGGATGGTTAGCCTGAAACTTGCCGCAGGCAAACTTGTAGAAGTCCGTGCATGGGTCCGCCGTCTTATCAAGTGAGGTCAGATCGAACGCGTCAATCGGCTTGTAGACCTCGGGCGCGCTCGTCGGTGCTGCACTAACCTTTCGTCCACCTTGCTGCGCCATCCCATGACCCTGGGTGAGCAGTGCACCCACAACAGCCGCGCCTGCCACGCGCGTCATCCGTACCCCGATTGCACCCATCCTCATCTCGCGACCCCAATCCATCCTCATCTCCTGACCCTCTAGCCCATCCTACGCAACCCGTTTGCAACCGGTCCGCTCGCATGCAATGGGTCTACGATCTCATCCAATTGGCTCCAGCCGATACTTGGCTCTCGCCCCCGTCCTATGCCAGAGTAGAGACAGGCAGGTGCCTCCCATCCTCCGCTCCATCGCCAGCCTCGTGCCGCATCGTGCTCCTCGGGCAGCTACTCTGCTGCTGCTTGCCGCGACCTCTACTGTGTGTCTGGCGCGCACTGCTCCGCCTGCCGTCAGAGTTCCGCTGGATTCGTTGGACTTCCAGGCGCTGCCGGCACAGGTCCTCAACTCCGGCGCCTCCCTCCTCACGCTGCACTTCGTCGACGCCAAACACCTGTTGCTCACCTTCAATCGCCGCCGCCTGATGGCGCGCATCCCCGGCGATCCCGAGACCGACGTGGACCGCAACATCGACGCCGTCTTGCTCGAGGTCCCCTCGGGAAAGGTGCTCGCACGAACCTCCTGGCGTCTGCACGACCCAGGTCAATACCTCTGGAGCCTCGGCGATGGCGCCTTTTTGCTGCGCCAGCGCGATGTGCTCACACTGCTGCAGCCGCTGGTCGGGCTGGCCGCCGGCGACGCCTTTCAGCAGCAAGCCTTTATCAAGAGCGATCGTCCCATCGGCTCGGTTCTGATCTCGCCCGATGGCGATCTGCTTACGCTTGAGACCCTCGATCGATCGCCCTACCTGCCGCACTCCCGCAAGCCCAGCCCTGGAACCTCAGCCTATGCGGCCGCCGCCGCCGCTGCTGCTACAGCCGGTGATGCGGCGGCTGAAGAACCTGCCGGCCTGGTCCAGATCGACTTCTTCCGGGTGCGCCATCAATCGCCGGAGACATCCCCGGAGAAAGCCCTGGGAAAAGCTCCGGAGAAGCTGGGTCTTGCCAGGGCGGGCACCGTTGCTTCCCGCAATCTCGTCCTGATCCCGATCGATGGCGACGGCTTCCTCTCCGTGCTCGATGAGGGCAGTGCGCATTGGGCCTTCAACTTCAACTCGCACCAGGGCAAGGTCGACGAGCTCTCGCCCTTCGACTCCAGCTGTCACCCCATCCCCTTCCTGGTCAGCCGCAGCGAGTTCATCGCGTTTGGCTGCCGCGGCGGCCAGGATCCACGCGAGCTCGGCGGCTTCAACCTCCGCGGCGAAGAGATGTGGGAGCAGAGCTTCGCTGAAAGCTTCACCGCGCCCTCCTTCTCCTTCGCCCCCTCCGCCGGCCGCTTCGCGCTCAGCCGTCTCACCACCAGCTCGCCCGTCGCTCCGGGTCAGGACATGTTCGCGGGCTTTCAGGCGCAGACCGTCACCGTCTACCAGACCGAAAGCGGCCGCCAGATCTTCTCCATCAACTGCAATCCAATCCTGCGCGCCTCTGAAAACTTCACGCTTTCGCCGAACGGGGAAGAGATTGCCGTCGTCAACAGCGGTGCCATAGAGATCTACACGCTCCCGCCGCTCACCGGCCAGGATCGAGCCGGCATCCACCTCGCCGAATCTCTCACGCCCAAGCGGCGCGAGGACCCCATTCTCCTGGGCGGAAAGCCGAACGCCTCCACTCCCACCGCCGCGGCAGAGCGGCGCGCGGAAGACCAACCCATCCCCGCGGTCGCTCTGAGAACCCGACCGTCCGAGATCGTCCCCACCACCAATGCGCCCGCCGAGACACCTGCCGGAGAACCGCAGGCCGTTCCCGTGGCCGAGAAGACACCGCCCGCCGCCGCCACTCCAACCCAGCTGGGAGATGCGCCAGCGGAGGCAGAGGGCCACCGCAAGCCGCCAACCCTCTACGCTCCAGGCGAGAGCCACGACGCGCCAGGCACGGCTAATCCCCCGCAGTAGCTGAAGATACCCTGACGAACTTTCCATGGATTAAGGCATGGCTTCAGCCATGCCACAAGTACTTTATGTATGGAACGCGGCTTTAGCCGCTGAGGTCGGCTTGGTCATACTTTGCGAGGTGATCAGATTTTGCCAGCCAACCAAGTCGCCACACCAAAGAAAAAGACCACAGCCTTGAAAGCTGTGGTCCTTCCGCAATGCACTCTCCGCAGGCGTTAGGCAGCCTTGGGAGTCGCCAGTGCCTTTACCCGAGCATTCAGCCGGCTCTTGTAGCGGCTTGCCGTGTTCTTATGCAGCACGCCCTTCTGGACGCTCTTGTCCAACACCGAAGCGGTCGCACGGTAGTGCGTCATCGCCTCCTGGTGGTCGCCCTTCACGATCGCCTCTCGCAGGCTTCGCAGCGTACCACGCAGCTTGGATCGATTGGATCGGTTGACTGCGGTCTTGACTTCGGTCTGCCGCGCGCGCTTCAACGACGAAACATGATTTGCCATTCTTCAACTCTCTCTGATCCCGAAGGGTCCGCGCTCCGAGCGCGCTTATCTCTTGCGCAAGACATTCAGGCCAAGTATCGCCCGATCTGAACCCGTTTCTCGCCGGGATCGCTCCCGTGGGTCGTGCCTTTGCAGCAGACTTTAGTCTAAGAGATCTCGCAGCTTCGGTCAATTTGAATCCATGGTGTCTCTCGTCAAAATCTTCACACAATAGCCCTTGACGAGCCTGCACCCTCCGTCTAGTCTTCACCCATCTTCGACCCACGACTGGCACCTTCCGCCATCCCGGTTGCCCCACCCGCCCCGCTCCCGCGTGGCCCGTGGCCCACAGTCTCACCTCGCCTCCGCCCCTCCCAGCTCTCTAACCTAATGCATCAAAAACCCACGTCTGCACTGACGGAGGACAGCCTACCCCTTGACTAAAACTGTCATCACGATCGGCTCCGGTATCGAACCTCTCTATGGCACCCGCGACGAGAACCTCCGGCTGCTCGAAGACAATCTCCACGTCACCATTGATCTCCGCTCTGACGGCGTTCACGTCTCGGGCGAGCCGCAGGCCGTCACCCGCGTGCAGGGCATCTTTGCCGACTTCGAGGCCCTCCGCAAAGCCGGCCACAACCTGCATAACGGCGAACTCCACAGCCTGCTCAAGCTCGTCGTTGCCGATCCCGCCGCCACCCTGCGCTCGCTCGTCGACTCCGGCAAACAGCGCTCCGCCGGCGTCAAACGCATGGTCCAGCCGCGCAGCCCCAACCAGCGCAAGTATGTCGAAGCCATCGAGTCCAGCGACATGACCTTCGGCCTCGGCCCCGCCGGCACCGGCAAAACCTACCTCGCCGTCGCCATGGGCGTCTCGGCCCTCATGGCCAAAAAGGTCTCTCGCATCATCCTCGTCCGCCCGGCCGTCGAAGCCGGTGAGCGCCTTGGCTTCCTTCCTGGCTCCCTTCAGGAGAAGGTCGATCCCTACCTGCGCCCGCTCTACGACGCCCTCTACGATCTGCTTGACCAGGAAAAGGTTGACAAGCTCCTCGAGCGCAACGTCATCGAGGTCGCCCCGCTCGCCTTCATGCGCGGCCGCACCCTCTCGGACGCCTTCATCATCATGGATGAGGCGCAAAATACCACCATCGAGCAGATGAAGATGTTCGTCACCCGCCTCGGCAACAACTCGAAGGCCGTCATCACCGGCGATCTCACCCAGACCGATCTTCCCAATCCCAAAAAGTCCGGTCTGCTTGACGCCCTGCGTGTCCTCAATGGCGTCGAAGGCATCCACTTCTGCCACTTTGAAGATGTCGACGTCGTCCGCCATCACCTCGTCCAGCGCATCGTCCGCGCCTACGATAACTATGGTCGCGCCCACCAGCAGGAGCTTGCTCTGCCGCTCGACGGCTCTCCTCTCAGCGAGCCCGTACTCCCCAAGACGGTCCCGGTTATCCTGGCAAAACCCCAGTAGGCCGGCCGTCTGCGATACCATGACAGCAGGGGGACCTCTTCGTCCTCCTGCTGTCCGCCTCATCCTCCGATGATCACCATCGACCCCCCAAGTAGTCCCCACACCGCTCCCGCAACGCTCTCCAGGCCTAACCTGATGCGCTTCCTGAAGCGTGCGCGCTCTCTTGTCGGGCTGCCTGCCCGCGTCTCCGTCCTGCTGACCACCGACGCCGAGATGAAGCGCCTCAACCGCACCTTCCGCCACAAAAATCGGCCCACCGACGTCCTCAGCTTTCCCGCCATCGCCATCCCCGGCCTTCCTTCGGACCAGCAGCACGGCGGCGATCTCGCTATCTCGCTCGAAACCGCTGCCCGCCAGGCCGAACACTTCGGCCACGCCCTCGACCAGGAGCTCAAGATCCTCATCCTGCACGGTCTGCTCCACCTCGCCGGTCTAGACCACGAGACCGACGCAGGCGAGATGGCTGCCCGCGAGCTCGATCTCCGCACCCACCTGCGGCTTCCCGATGGCCTCATCGACCGAACCCTCAGCAAGCACCCAGTCGTCTCGCCCGCATCCCGCAAGCGCACCCCAGCGGCCTCGAACGCTCGGCCGGCGACACCATGAACCTCCCGTATCTGCTCACCGTCGTTGCCCTGCTCGGCCTCCTCACCCTTGCTGCCTATGTCGATCGGATCTACTTCGAGATGGGCAAGTTCCTCGCGCGTGAGTACCAGGACAACATCGACTCCTGGGAGCAGCTCATGGAGCCCCGGCTGCGGCTGGGCCGCGACGCCATCGCCCTCTCCGCCTCCATCCTTCGCCAGCTCTCGCTCGCCGGCCTCGCTCTGCTCTTCGGCTACCACCTTTACACGCGCGCGTCCCCGCAGAGTCTCTCGCTGCACGCGCCAGGCGCCCCTGAGGTGCTGCGCGCCGCCGCCGAGCTCATTCTTCTGCTGCTGTTCTTCGATCGCCTGATCCCGCAGATCCTCTTTATCCGCACCGCCGGCGTCTGGGTCACGCGTCTGCGCTTCCTCTTCCTCGCGCTCTTCTACCTCGTGCAGCCGGTCGTTCTCGCCCTCGGCCTTCTGCTCTCGATCGCCGCTCTCGCTGAACCGGAGAGTGAAGCCGCGCCCGAGCACCCGTCAGAGGCTATGGACGCCTTGCTCGAAGCCGGTGAAGAGGAAGGCATCCTCGAAGAGTCCGATCGCGAGCTCGTCCGCTCCGTCATCGAGTTCGGCGACAAGCTGGTGCGTGAGGTCATGACGCCGCGGCCCGAGATCTTTGCCGTCGCCGGCTCGCTCACCCTGCAGCAGTTCACCGCCGCCATCGCGGAGCACGCCTTCTCCCGCGTCCCCGTCTTCGCCGCCCTGCTCGACGACATCACCGGCATCGCCTTTGCGCACGATCTGCTGCAGGTTCTCGACACCGATGCCAGCAGCCGCACCGTCGCCGAGATGCAGCGGCCCGCCGCCTTTGTGCCCGAAACCAAGAACGTCGCCGAACTGCTACGCGAGATGCAGCGCGAAAAGCAGCACATGCGCATCGTCATCGACGAGTATGGCGGCGTCGCCGGTCTGGTCACCATTGAGGATCTGCTCGAAGCCATCGTTGGTGAGATCGACGACGAACACGACACACCCGAGGATCAGGATCTCGCCATCGTCGCCCCGGATGGCTCGGTCACGGTCAGCGGCACCTTTGAAATCCCGCGCCTGCGCGATCTTCTGCTCGATCAGCTGCGTGCCCGCCCGGAGGTCCTCGCGGCCACCAGTCGCGTCCCCTCCCCGGCCGTCGCCGAGGCCCAGCTCGCCGACAGTGAAGAGACCCTCAAGTCCAACGATCCACGGGAGGTCGTCATCCAGCGCCTCGGTGACGGCTACGAGGCCACCACCCTCGGCGGTCTCGTCTCAGAGATGGCCGGTCACATCCCCCATCCCGGTGAGGTCGTCGAGGAACACGGCGTCCGCTTCCAGGTACTTGCCGCCACCGAGCGCCGCATCGACCGCATCCACGTCAGCCTGGCCGAGATGTCCGAAGCCGAGTAGGCCCTTTTTAGTTGTCGTCCTGAGCGCCGCGACTGCATCCACGCATTTCGCCCTTCACTACGGCCCCTGAGTGCTGTCGACCGGGAACGCGCTCTCGGTCGTTAAGATCACACCCGCCTAATCGATCGAGATCTTCCGCAGCAGCTTGAAGTTGTTCAGCATCTGCCCCGTCCCCAGCACCACGCTCGCCAGCGGATCGTCCGCGATCGAAACGGGCAGCCCCGTCTCCTCACGAATCCGCTTGTCCAGATTCTTGATCAGCGCCCCACCGCCCGTCAGCACGATGCCGCGGTCTGAAATGTCCGCGGAGAGCTCCGGCGGCGTCCGCTCCAGCGCGACCCGAATCGCATTGATAATCGTCGCGATCGACTCGCTCAGCGCCTCACGAATCTCCGCATCCTCAATGGTGATCGTCTTCGGAACGCCCTCAATTAGGTTGCGGCCCTTCACCTCCATGGTCAACGGCCGGTCCAGCGGGTACGCCGACCCCAGCTCGATCTTGATCTGCTCCGCCGTCCGCTCGCCGATCAGCAGGTTGTACTTGCGCTTCAGGTACGTCGACACGGCCTCGTCCATCTGGTTGCCGGCCATCCGCACCGACCGCGAGTACACAATGCCCGCCAGCGAGATCACCGCAATGTCCGTCGTCCCGCCGCCAATGTCGACCACCATGTTGCCGCCGGCCTCGGTAATCGGCAGCCCCGCGCCGATCGCCGCCACCATCGCCTGCTCCACCAGGTGAACCTCGCTCGCCTTTGCCCGGTATGCCGAGTCCATGACCGCCCGCTTCTCCACCTGCGTAATCTCGCTCGGCACCCCGATCACGATCCGCGGATGCACCATCATCTTGCGGTTATGCGCCTTGTGGATGAAGTAGTTCAGCATCTTCTCGGTGTGCTTGAAGTCGGCAATCACGCCGTCCTTCATCGGCTTGATGGCAATGATGTTGCCAGGTGTCCGACCCAGCATGTCCTTTGCCTCTTTACCGACCGCCTCCACCTCGTTCGTGTTTCGATTCACCGCGATAATCGATGGCTCGTTGACAATAATCCCCTTACCGGCCGCAAAAACCAGCGTGTTCGCCGTTCCCAGGTCGATCGCCAGATCGCTCGAAAAGAGGCTGAAAAGCGACCGCATGTTGTGAATGCGGCTGTACCGTGTCTGAAATCCATTGGAAGACATGAAAAGGGAGCGTTCCTCGCAGCAAAGAGCGGTTCAACGCCAGTGTAATCCCTTATCGCAGAGCTTTGTCCGCCGCCGGCTCCGCCAGAAACCGACACAGCATCAGCGCCGAGGGATAGATCAACACGCTGATGTGACGCGTATACGCAAATCCCACCACGTACGGCAGCGCCACCGCCGCAATCAGCAGCAGAAAGGTCGCGGCGGCATACCGCTGCCCGCCCATAGGCCCGCGGCTCAGCGCCCTCACTGAAAGCCCCAGCGCCGCCCAGAACAGCAGCCGAAACAGCAGCATCCCACCATCCTCCACCACCTTCATCGCGCCCGTGCCCGGCCGTGATCCCAGCTTCCGCACCGAAAACAGCACCACCGCCAGCTTGCGCCACGCCCCCACCAGCGTCGCCCGCGGATGCGTCCGGATAAACACCGCGGCCGCCCGCTGGTGATAGTCGTTGAAGCGCCATTCGTCGGGAAAGTAGAGCCCATGGTTCAGCGCCGGGTCGTAGATATCCAGCGTCTCGCCGCCGTGTGGCGGATAGTGCGCCAGAAAGATCTCGTCATTGCCCTTGTGCAGGTTCACGCCATCAATGCTGGTGCCAAACGTGTATCGTCCCGCCGCATGGTGCTGCCACATCGCCCATCCTGCCGCGGCCAGCACCACCATCCCCAGCGTCGCCGCCACCATCCCCGTCTGCCGCCGCATCGGCCACAGAAACGCGATCGTCAGCACCACGACCGCCGGCGCCATCGAGCTCTTTGCGAGATACAGCAGCGCCACCGAAGCCGCAAACAGCATCGTCCGCCGCCAGCTCGTCGCACCCGCCGGCCGGAAGATCGCCAGGGCCGTCGCCAACGCCAGCAGGCTGTAGGAGTACCCCTCTTCGACCTGCAGATTCACCACGTCGGCCAGGAACGCCGTAATCAGAAAGGGAAGCAGCAGAAGCACGCACCCCAGAGTTCTGCGAGCCCCCACAGCCGGCAGCCGCTCGAGCGCAATCCATGCCGCCATCTCCAGCGGAACCAGCAGCAGAAGCAGCTTGAACAGTCCCCCGCGCAGATAGTCGTCACCCACAAGCCTCACACCCATCGCGATCACCGCCGATGGCAGCGGCATGCGCGCCGCATGGAAGCAGATCGGATTGCCCAGCGTGCCCATACCCTCCGAGCACACCGTGAGCCCCTTGCCCGCGAGCAGCGTCTCGGCCGTCGGCCCCACAAAGTTCGCCAACACAAACAGCGACGTGTGCCGCGCCACCCAGTTGAACGCCACCATCGCCGCCAGCGAGATCGCCAGGCTAATAGCCAGGTACAGCAGAAACACGCGCCGCCCACTCTCCTCCGCGCCCGCCCGTCTCCTCTCCGCTGTCATTAGGCTCCTTCCACCTGCCTCCGAGCCTATCCCAGCCGCCAGATTGCTGCATCGCCAAAAGGCGCCATCGCGCCTTCAGCACGCGCTCGATACAATCATCATTGCTAGGAGATTTGGCTCACATGGTGATTGGCGTTCCCAAAGAAATCAAGGACCACGAAAGTCGCGTCGGCGTCACCCCTGCGGGCGTCAAAGCGCTCACCGAGGCCGGCCACAAGGTGCTCGTCGAACAGAACGCCGGCACCCTCTCCGCCATGCCCGACGACCTCTACCAGGACGCGGGTGCCGAGATCGTTGGCATCGCCCCCGATGTCTGGCGCTCCGCCGACATGATCGTCAAGGTCAAGGAGCCCACTGAAAAGGAGTATCGCTACTTCCGCCCGGATCTCCTGCTCTTTACCTACCTCCACCTCGCCCCGCTCACCGAGCTCACCAACGCGCTCGTCGACAGCAAGGTCACCGGCATCGCCTATGAGACCGTTCGCGACCGCGCCAACACCCTCCCGCTGCTCACCCCCATGAGTGAGGTCGCCGGTCGCCTCTCGGTTCAGATCGGCGCGCAGTTCCTCACCAAGGAGCACGGCGGCCGCGGTCTTCTGCTCGGCGGCGTGCCCGGCGTCGCCCCCGCCAGCGTCTGCGTCATCGGCGGTGGCATCGTTGGCACCAACGCCGCCAAGATGGCCCTCGGCCTCGGCGCCAAGGTCACCCTGCTCGACAACAACCTCAACCGCCTGCGCGAGATTGACGACATCTTCAACGGCCGCGTCTTCACCGTCGCCTCGAACTCCTACAACGTCGCCGCCGCCACCGCCGAAGCCGACCTCGTCATCGGCGGTGTCCTCATCCCCGGCGCTGCCGCCCCCAAGATCGTCACCCGCGCCATGGTCGACAAAATGAAGAAGGGCGCGGTCATCGTCGACGTCGCCATCGACCAGGGTGGCTGCATCGAAACCGCCCGCCCCACCACCCACACCGACCCCTCCTTCGAGGTCTCGGGCGTCATCCACTACTGCGTCACCAACATGCCCGCCGCCGTCCCCAACACCAGCACCCTCGCCCTCACCAACGCCACCTTCCCCTACGTCCTCCGCCTCGCCAGCCACGGCGCAAAAGCCGCGATCCAGGCCGACCCCGGCATCGCCGAAGGCGTCAACACCTACGCCGGCAACCTCACCTACCAGGCCGTCGCCGAAGCCCAGCAACGAAACTGGAAGCCCATCGCCGACGTCCTTTAAGCAATGACCGTCATCTCGACCGAGCGACGCGAGTGGAGAGCCCCCTGTCTTTCGCTCGCTCACCCATGACAAAGCATTCCTGGCAGCAGGAGCGACCCATGACCATCAGCCAGCGCCGGCGCAAGATCCTCTCGATCGCCCTAGCCGCTCTGGTCCTCGTCCTCTTCGCCGCGCTCGCCACCCTCAACGCCTTCCATCTCCCCTTCCTCAATCCCGCCACCACGCCTGAAATCTTCGTCTACACGGCCCTCTCTGCCGTGGCCTTTCTGCTCTTCGTCGCCGTCCTCGTCCTCCTCGTCCGCAACGTCCTCAAGCTCTACGCCGATCAGCGCACCCGCATCCTTGGCGCCCGCCTGCGCACCCGCATGGTCTGGGGAGCCGTCCTCGTCTCGCTCGTGCCCATCGTCTTCATGTTCGCGTTCAGCTATCTGCTGATGAACCGCGCCGTCGATCGCTGGTTCTCGCAGCCCGTCACCCAGATGCGCGACGACTCCAACCGCATCGCCCTCCAGCTCGCCCAGTACACCGCCGCCAACGCCCGCGTCGAAGCCGAAGCCATCGCCGCGGAACTCCCACAACCCAGCGCCGCTCTCGCCCGTGTACCGGCCTCCGCCGCGCATCCCCCGCCAGGTCATCGCGTAGCCCACACCCGGCCCTCGCACAAGCCATCACCGCAGCAACCAACCCAACCCTCCCAGCGCGATCTCCTCACCCACGTTCTCAGCCATCACGAGGTCACGCTCCAGAACGGCTTCGCCCTCCTCTACCGCGAGAGCCACGTCATCGCTGGCTTTCAGGTACCCTCCCCCGGCAGCGCCCCCGCTCAGCTCAAGACCTGGATCCCTGAAACCGACGACACCTCGTCCGAGAGCGGCCCCAGCGCCCTCCCTCCCCCCGCATCGTCGCAGCCCATCCGCAGCGGCTCCCTCAACGCCGCAATCCTCGCCGCCGCCGAGCGCACCGACCAGCCCATCTTCTCCGCCGGCGACATGGACTTCGCCCTTGGCACCGCCGCTCTCGCCGGCGGTGGTACCGTCGTCGTCGGCCTTCCCGTCCCCTTCGGCATGGCCGCCACCATGACTCGCCTGCACGACGCCGCAGACGCCTACTGGACCCTCTTCCGCTCGCGCCGCCAGGTGCGCAACCTCTACACCCTGCTTTTGCTGATGATCACCGCGCTCGCCCTCTTTGCCTGCTGCTGGCTCGCGCTCCATCTCGCCAAGCAGGTCACCCGCCCGGTTGAGTCCCTCGCCGACGCCATGGATCTCATCGCCGCCGGCGACTACGCCCATCGCGTCGAAGCCTCCGCCACCGACGAGCTCTCCGACCTCGCCCGCTCCTTCAACCGCATGGCCGCCGATCTCGACTCCAGCCGCCGCGCCGTCCACGAGTCCACCGTGCAGATCTCCGCCGCCAACGCCGCCCTTGAGGCCCGCCGCTCCGAGCTCGAAACCATGCTCGAGACCATCCCCAACGGCGTCGCCACCCTCTCGCCCGAGCGCCGCATCGTCCTCGCCAACCGCGCCCTCTCGGAGATGATGGACCCCGGCGGCCACCAGCGCTTCCTCGGCGCCGCCATCGACACCGTCCTCCCCGCCGAGGTCAACGAAGTCCTCGATCGCCTCATCAGCCGCTCCCATCGCATGGGCTCCGCCTCCTCCGAGCTCGAGCTCACCGCCAACGACACCGTCTCAAACCTGCTCGCCACCGTCGCCCTGCTCGAAACCCAGACCGAGCGCGGCCGCGAGCACCACGGCTACGTCGTCGTCCTAGAAAACGCCACCGAGCTCCTCCGCGCCCAGAAGCAGTCCGCCTGGAAAGAGGTCGCCCGCCGCGTCGCCCACGAGATCAAAAATCCCCTCACCCCCATCGCCCTCTCCGCCGAGCAGACCCGCCGCCACATCGATCGCCTCGCCGCCACCCTCACCGACCGCGGCATCGATTCGCCCTCGATCGCCATCATCCGCCGCTGTACGGAAACAACATCGTCGTCCGTGGACTCGATGCGGTCCCTTGTAGACCAGTTCTCCGCCCTCGCCGAGTTTCCCACCTCACGTCCCCAACCTTCAGACCTCAACACCATCGTCGAAAACGCCTTCGCCCTCTTCGCCGGCCGCCTGCAGAAGATCCGCATCGTCCGCGCCCTCGCCCCCGACCTGCCGCTCGTCCTCGCCGACCCCGAAGCCCTCAAGCGCGCCCTCTCCAACCTCATCGACAACGCCGCCGAAGCCATGCAGCACGCCCTCCTCCGCGAACTCCGCATCACCACGTCGCTCGCCGACACCGGCCTCATCGAACTCACCCTCGCCGACACCGGCTCCGGCCTCACCGACGAGATGCGCGAGCGCCTCTTCCTGCCCTACTTCTCCACCAAGCAGCGCGGCACCGGCCTCGGCCTCGCCATCGCCGCCAAAATCATCCAGGAACATGGCGGCACCATCCGAGCCGAAAAAAACGAACCCGCCGGAGCCCTCTTCCTCGTAGAACTCCGCCCCGCCTCGATCGAACCCGATGTTGTCGCCGCCGAACCAGCCTCCACCGTCTCGCTCTGACCCTTCAGGGTTGGCCAACGCTTCGTCGAGAAGTGTTACGGTCCTCGCTCCGGAGCGGCCGTCAGTTGGTGTAGGTCAAGCGCCATACGGAGTTCGATCCGTCGTCCGAGAAATAAAGGGCCCCATCGCTCCCCGTCGTGACACCAACCGGCCGGCCCCAGACCGTGCCATCGCTGTTGACAAATCCAGTCACGAAGTCCTCAAAGTAGCCGGATGGCACCCCGTTCACCAGGATCACCCGAAGCAGTTCATAGCCGCCGCGCACAGACCGGTTCCAGGATCCATGCGAGGCCACAAACAGGTCTCCCTGATAGATCGAAGGGAAGGTGGTCCCGCTGTAGAAAGCAATCTGCAAAGGAGCGAAATGTGCCTGCAGCAGCACGTCTGGCACGATGGTCTTGCTCGCAAGTTCCGGGTGGTTTGCGGGCAGGCGTGGGTCAGGGTTGGCTCCGATGTAGTACCACGGCCATCCATAAAAACCACCTTCCTGAACCCGCGTGACATAGTCAGGCGGCAGGTTGTCCCCCAGCCCATCACGCTCGTTCACTGAAACCCAGACGTTCCCAGAGGTGTCGGTCGTCAGCCCGACCGCGTTGCGCAGACCCCTGGCAAACTGCTTCAGGAACGTACCGTCCGGCGTATACGCCAGAACATCCGCCCGATCCGTCTCGCTGAGGTCGGTGTCTGTGTTGGCGATGTTGCTGCCCGAGCCAACCGAGACAAGTAAGCGATTATCCCGGGTAAACGCCAGCGTGCGCGTCGAGTGACCTCCCGACGGAAGGGAAGGAACAACCACCTCAGCTGCACCGCGAGCCGTCGTGTCTCCGTTCTGGTACGGAAATCGTACGACCGAGTTCGTATTCGCCACATAGACGTACTGCGGGCTGGTCCCGGACGGATAGAACGCAACTCCAAACGGATAGTTCAGGTCCGTGGCAAACGTCGTCACCGTCTGGGCTGTACCGTCCGCATTCACTCCGTGCAGCACCCGAACTGCGTTCCCGCCAGAGTCCGCCAGAAAGATGTCCCCGTTTGGCGCCGTGGCAAGCAGGCGGGCGTTGCTGAAGCCGCTCGCATACAGCTGGACCTTGAAGCCTGCCGGCACCGTCGGTATCTGCCCGCTTTGCCGTGCCACCAGCGTGGAGTAGTTCGTCGACGACGTCGACCCCGGCTGCGGAAGATCAGCCGCGGTGATGTGGTGACACACCCCGGGTGCCTGCTTGGTATAGTCCGTAAACGCAGCCGTCCCGGTCAACGTAGAGCTGCATCCAGACGTCGCCGTCTTGGGTCCCGTAGTCGGCGCCACCGGAGCCGTCACCGTGGATGAGGATGAGGACGAGGGAGAACCGCCGCTACACGATACGAGCAGGAGTATCCCGCTTAGAAGAATGCCTTGCCCGATGTGACGCATAGTCCCGTGACCCTCCGTCGGCACGAAGGCATCTGCGCAGAGGCAAACTCCATTCGTCCCGTCGCCTGCTCCTCATTCTACGGTCCACATGGGAACTGGATGGTCCTCCGTCGCCGCGCTATACAGGCTTCCTCCGACGGTGAGGACCCGAACTCCTCGCCACGTCCTTCAGATCGCCCGCAACACCCGCACCGGCAAAGTAAAGATCGTCCCAATCACCGCAAACACCCCACCCACCACCAGCCCTACCAGCCGAAACGGCAGCAGCACCACCCACACCACCGGATACAGCACCAGCGCCACCAGCGCCAGCGGCCAGCACACCACCATCAGGAGACAAAACAGCAGCAGCTTCACCATGTCATCCAATCCTCAACGCAAGAGACTACCCTGTCCCTACGCAGTCCCCACGCCGCAGGTTCCCCAACCTGACACCCATCGCCCCGTCGTAAAGTGAAGCCATGAACCACGTCCTCATCGTCGACGACGAACCCGAGATCCGCGAGTCGCTCTCCGCCATCCTCGCCGATGAGGGCTACACCGTCACCTCCGCCGGCACCGCCACCGAAGCCCTCGAACTCATCGGCGACGCGTCGTATGACGTAGTGCTCCTGGACATCTGGCTGCCCGATCGCGACGGCCTCGACACCCTCGCCGAGATCCGCCAGATGGAGCCCTCGCGCATCCCCGAGGTCATCATCATCTCCGGCCACGGGACGATCGAAGCGGCCGTTCGCGCCACCAAGCTCGGCGCCTACGACTTCCTCGAAAAACCCCTCTCCCTCGCCCGCACCCTCATCGTCCTGTCGAACGCCCTCCAGGCCCGCCGCCTCCGCGAAGACAACCAGGAGTTCGCCCGACAGCTCGCCGTTCGCGGCGCCGTCACCGGCCAGAGCGTCTCCATCAAAGCCCTTCGCCAGCAGATCAAGCTCATGGCCCCCACCAACGGCCGCGTCCTCATCTTCGGCGAGTCTGGCACCGGTAAAGAGCTTATCGGCCGCGCCATGCACGCCGAATCCCTCCGCTCCGATCGCCCCTTCGTCGAGCTCAACTGCGCCGCCATCCCCGAGGACTACATCGAGTCCGAACTCTTCGGCTATCGTCACGGCGCCAGCCCCTCCGGCGCCTCCGCCCCCGCCGAAAAGAAGGGAACCTTCGAGCGCGCCGACGGCGGCACCCTCTTCCTCGACGAGGTCGGCGACATGAGCCTCAAAACCCAGGCCAAGGTCCTCCGCACCCTCGACGAGCAGCGCTTCCTCCCCGTCGGCGCCACCCACGCCGTCCACGTCGACGTCCGCGTCATCGCCGCCACCAACAAGGACCTCGAAGAAGAGATCGCCCACGGCAACTTCCGCGAAGATCTCTTCTACCGCCTCAACGTCATCCCCTTCTTCGTCCCGCCCCTGCGCGATCGCAAGGAAGACATCCCGCTCCTGGTCAAAGAGTTCCTCGCCGAGTTCGGCCGCCAGTACGGCCGTCAGCACGTCGAGCTCACCGACGACGCCCTGGCCGCCCTCCGCCAGTACAACTGGCCCGGCAACGTTCGCGAGCTTCGCAACCTCGTCGAACGCATCCTCATCCTCAACCCGAAACAGCAGCGCCTCGATCGCCGCCACCTCCCTAGGGCCATCTTCCGCGACCCCAAACCCGCCGCCGACACCTCCCGCGCCGGTCGCGGCATCAGCCCCGCCCGGAGCGCGGAGACCGCCCGCACCAGCGATCCCGCCCGCACCAGCGATCCCGCCCGCGGCACCGATCCCGCCCGCAGCAGTGATTTAGACACCAGCCCCACCCTCGTCGAAGCCCGCGAAGCCTACGAGCGCGACTACATCCTCAAGAAAATCGACGAGTACCACGGCAACATCACCCGCACTGCCGAGTCCCTCGGCCTCGAACGCTCCCACCTCTACCGCAAAATGAAAGCCCTCGGCGTCACCGTCAAGGAGTAGCCCCGGCCGCCGCGAGAACCCTCATCGCCCGGCAAACATGGCTCCACAGGGTACGCAGCGTCTCTTCCCCGCACTCACCCAGATCAGCACTCGTCCTGACGCCCGCCGCCGGGTGCGTTACTATGCGTCATCACACTAAGCTGACGGTCTCTGGAGAACTCCATGTCGCTGCGTTCGTCCCTGCTCGCCCTTCTACTCGCTACCACCGCTGTCAATATCGGCCATGCACAGGACGCCCAGAGAGGCCACCCGCCCACCCTGACTCCGCAGCAGAGCGGCACCACACAGCTGCTCATCGCTGTCAGTCCGGTCAACTCCCGCGTCGTCTGGGCAGCGGGCGCCGGCGGCACCTACACGGTCACCACTGACGGCGGCTCGACCTGGAAGTCCGGCGTCGTGCCCGGGGCCGAAGGCCTGCAGTTCCGCGATGTGCAGGGCGTCAGCGAGCGCGTCGCCTACCTGATGTCGGTCGGCGACAACACCGGAGACTTCCGCATCTACAAAACGGTCGACGGCGGCGCGCAATGGACCATGCAGTTCCAGAACAAAACCACCAACGCCTTCTACGACTGCTTCGCCTTCTGGACGCCGGAGCGCGGCATCACCCACAGCGACTCAGTCAACGGAGTCTTCCCCGACATCCGCACCTTCAATGGCCTCACCTGGCAATCCATCGCCCGCAGCATGCCTCCCGCCTTGCCCGGCGAGGCCTCCTTCTCCTCGAGCGGCACCTGCATCACGACAGAGGGCTCCGAGAACGCCTGGATCGCAACCGGCGGCTCAACCAAAGCCCGCATCCTCGCCACCCGCGACGGCGGCGATACCTGGGACGCCTACGACACGCCCCTGATCAGCAGCCCCAGCGCGGGCGGCTTCTCCGTCGCCTTTCGTGACGCCCAGCATGGCATCGTAGGCGGCGGCGATCTCTCCACCGACACCGCCGCCCAGGCCGCAACCTCCGACAACGGCGGCCGCACCTGGACCCTCACCACCAAGCCCCCCATCCCCGGAGCAATCTTCTGTCTCGCCTACGTGCATGGCGTCGAACCCCGCGACGCCGAGAAGGAAGACCCCCTCCCTCATGAGCTCGAACGCACCGTCGTCATCACCACCGAAACCCTGCCGAACTTCGCCGCCGGAGCCGCCGCCTACTCCCTCAATGAAGGGAAAACCTGGGTCAAACTTCCCCAGGTAAGCGGCTACTGGGCAGTCGCGTTTGCGAATCCGCAAGCCGGCTGGTTCGTCGGCAACAACGGCCAGATCCTGAAGATCAGCTTCTAGGCCGGCCGCAACAAACCAGTCGTTTACCCTCGCGGCCCATGCGCATCCTTCTGCCCGGCGCCACCGGCCAGGCCGGCACCATCCTCGCCCGCTTCTTCCACGCCCCCGGCGACGACGTCACCGTGCTCTCCCGCATCGCATGTAGCTCGCATCTTCTCAGGGGAAAGAGGAATCATGGCCACCAAAAAGGCAACAGCGAAGACATCTGCCACCAAAACCGCAGGCACTAAATCAAGCAAAGCACCCGCAGACAACTACACCAAGCCCGACCTGCGGGAGAAGATCAAGGCGGAGGTCACCGCCGGCGATAAAGGCGGGCGCGCCGGCCAGTGGAGCGCGCGCAAGGCCCAGCTCGTCGCCCATGAATACGAAGCACAAGGCGGCGGCTACAAGCACGAGCGCACCGACGAACAGAAGTCGCTCAAGACCTGGGGCGACGAACATTGGCATACCGCGGACGGCAAGCAGGCCATCCAGGGCGACACCACCCACCGCTATCTTCCCGACGCCGCGTGGAAGGACCTGTCGCCCGAAGAACAAAAACAAACCGATAAGAAAAAGGTCGCGGGCTCAAAACGCGGAAAGCAGTTCGTCGCCAACACCGCACCCGCCGCCAAAGCCCGAAAGGGCGTCACCGACAGCCAGACCGCAAGCAAGGTGAAGAGCAAGCCCACTGCGGCCAAAGCCGCCCCACGCAAACGTGCCGCGCCCAGGTCCGCCTCCGCCAGCGCCGCAAAGTAACTCCCGCCTCACGCTCAGCCCTGACGCTTGTCGTCTGCTATTTCGAATTCGCAGGGATAGGGGAGGGAAGAGCCGGTGCTTCCTCCGGCTCCTCCGCCGCCTGCTTCGCCGCCAGCTGCTCCATCTGCCGCCGCCAGTCCAGGTCATCCACAAACCCGCGGCTTGATCGCCACTCCTCCTGCACCTTCACAAACAGCTCCAGAAACACCCGCGTCCCTAGCAGCCCTTCGATATCCTTCCGCGCCGCCGTGCCGATCCGCTTCAGCATCTCCCCGCCCTTGCCGATCAGAATCGCCTTCTGCCCCGTTCGCTCGCAGATGATCGCCGCCGCAATCTTCGTCAGCGGCAGCCGCCCATCGCGCCCCGGCTTCATCGACGCCGGCTCCTCCCACTTCTCCACCACCACGGCAGACGAGTAGGGCACCTCCTCGCCCGTTAGCAGCAGAATCTTCTCCCGAATCAACTCCGCCACCAGAAACCGCTCCGGCTGGTCCGTCACCTGGTCGGCAGGGAAATACCGCTGCCCGTTCTTCAGGTGGCCAATCACCTTCTCCAGCAGCAGCTCCAGCCCCTCTTCCTTGCGCGCCGAGATCAGCACCACATCTGCAAACGTGTGCAGCCCACTCCAGTGCGCAATCAGCGGCAGCAGCTCCACCTTGTCCACCGCGTCAATCTTGTTCAGCACCAGAATCACCGGGCACTCCAGCCCCTTCACCAGCGAGAGCGCAAAGTCATCCTCCGCCGCACTCTTCGCCCGCTTGCTCGCCGTAAACTTCTTGCCCCGCGCCGCCGTCTCCGCCGGCTCCTCTCCCTCCACCTTCACTGGGCCCGACTGCGGCAGCCGATGCGTCGCGTCCACGATGAAGAGCACGGCATCGCGGCCTTCAAGCGCGTCATGCACCTCCTGCATCATCCGCCGATCCAGCTGCGTCTCCGGCTTGTGCACCCCCGGCGTATCCACCAGCACTACCTGCGCCGCGCCATGCCCCGCACCGCCCTTGCCCTTCTTCGTCGCCGCCACCTCCAGCACACCCAGGATGCGCGTCCGCGTCGTCTGCGGCTTGTGCGTCACAATCGCCAGCTTCTGCCCCAGCAGTGCATTCAGCAGGGTTGACTTGCCGGCATTCGGCCGACCAATAATCGAGACAAATCCAGATCGAAGCGCCATCCCTCTAGTATCGCCCTCTCCCACCCACAAACCAACCGCCAATCCAATGCTCTACACTTCCACCCATGCGATCCGCCTCGGCTCTGGCTGCCCTTACTCTCCTCATGACCCCCTTCGTCAGCTTTGCCCAGGACTTCCCGGCCCACTTTGACTCCGCCATCGTCAACCCCGACCACACCATCACCTTCAAGTACCTCGACCCCACCGCGACCACGGTCTCGCTCGCCCTCGACGGCACCCCTGACCCGCAGCCTATGACGAAAGGCGCCGACAACGTCTGGACCGCCACCACGCCCGCCAAGTCCCCACAGATCTACGGCTATCACTTCAAGGTCGACGGCGCGAGTGGCGCGGAGGGTTTCGACCGCCTCGATCCGAAGAACCCCCAGGTCACCACCAACCTGCTCAGCCTCAGCAACATGCTCACCGTTCCCGGCGACACACCCCAGCCCTGGGAGCCGCAGAACATTCCCCATGGCGAGGTCCACCACCACCTCTACACCACCTCCATCGTCACCGGCCTCGCGCAGAATCAGAGCGATTACTTCGTCTACACACCGCCCGGCTACGATCCAAAATCCAAAAAGGACTACCCCGTCCTCTATCTCCTCCACGGCTTCTCGGACGACGCCTCCGGCTGGACCGCCGTCGGTAAGGCCAACCTCATCCTCGACGCCCTCATCGCCCAGGGCAGGGCAAAACCCATGCTCGTCGTCATGACCCTCGGCTACGGTCAGATGAGCTTCGTCCGCAACGGCGGCGGCTCCTGGCACACACCCGAAATCGTCGCCAGCAACACCTCCGGCTTCCAGCAGGCCCTGCTCACCGAAGTCCTCCCACGCGTCGAGTCCGAATACCGCGTCTCCAAAAAGCGCGACGACCGCGCCATCGCCGGCCTCTCCATGGGCGGCCTCGAAGCGCTCTCCGTCGGCCTCAACAACACCGACAAGTTCGCCTACGTCGTCGGCCTCAGCTCCGCCGCCGCCTCCATCGACCGCGCCAAACTCGCGACTATCAATCCCAAATCCGCCAACCTCAAGCTGCTCTGGATCGCCTGCGGCACCGAAGATCACCTCCTCGAGCCCAACCGCGACTTCATCACCTTCCTGAAATCCAAAAACATGCCCGTCACCGTCATCGAAACCCCCGGCATGCACACCTGGATGGTCTGGCGCGACAACCTCACCCACTTCGCCCCACTCCTCTTCCAGAAGTAACCTAGCTGTAACGAAGATCGATCCCTCGCACCAGATCCCGCGTAATCGCTCATGCCGTGCAGGCGCCCATGCCGTGCAGGCTGCCCGGATCGCGCCTCCTGCGTCGTCATCTCGATCGAAGCGCGTAGCGCGCAGTGGAGAGATCCCTTTCATCGAAAGCCACAGCCCGCGTGCCCATCCACCAACAGCTCCATCCCGATGCCTAAGGCCTAAGACCTCCGCTCACCTCGCCCCCATCCACTCAACCCGCAGCAACCTCCGTCCGCTACACTGCACACCATGCCCCGCGCTCTGGCCCTCGCAACCTTCGCCCTCACCCTCGCCGCCTCCGCGCAAGCCCCTTCACCCGAAGTCAACTCCCACCAGGCCAACCCCGACCACACCCTCACCTTCCGCTACGTCGATCCCGCCGCCACCTCGGTCGCGCTCAACTACGACATGGCCGCAAAACCCATCCCCATGACCAAAGGCACCGACGGCGTCTGGACCTACACCACACCGCCCCTGCCGCCGCAGATCTACTCCTACAACTTCGACGTCGATGGCCGCAAACAGTTCGACCCCAACAACCTCACCGGCATCACCCCCAACCTCGTCTATCGCGGCGACGAAGTCGAAGTGCCCGCCGATACCCCGCAGCCCTGGGATCTCCAGCCCGTCCCCCACGGCACCCTGCACGAGCACCGCTACACCACAAAGTTCGTCACCGGCCTGCCCGCCAACCAGAGCCGCTTCCTCGTCTACACCCCACCCGGCTACGACCCCCGCGCCAAAACCCCCTACCCCGTCCTCTACCTCCTGCATGGCTGGTCCAACACCGTCGATACCTGGACCACCACCCTCCAGGCCGACCTCATCCTCGACAACCTCATCGCCGCCGGCAAGATCAAGCCCATGGTCGTCGTCATGCCCCTCGGCTACGGCGACATGAGCTTCCTCAACGGCACCATCGGCGAGATGTGGAGACACAAGGACCTCGTCGACCACAACACCACCCTCTTCTCGCAGGCCCTGCTCTCGGAAGTCATGCCGCAGGTCGAAAAGATCTACGCCATCCGCCACGATCGCGACGGCCGCGCCCTCGCCGGCCTCTCCATGGGCGGCCTCGAGAGCCTATCGATCGGCCTCGCCAACACCGACAAGTTCGCCTGGATCGGCGGCTTCAGCTCCGCCGTCCACCTCGTCGATCCCCCCACCCAGTTCGGCGCCCTCACCCCCAAATCCACCAACCTGCATCTGCTCTGGATCGCCTGCGGCCTAGACGACGGCCTGCTCAAAGCCAACCAGACCCTCGCCGCCTACCTCAAGTCACGCAACCTTCCCGTCACTGAGATCGAAACCCCCGGCGCCCACGTCTCCTTCGTCTGGCGCGACAACCTCATCCACTTCACGCCGCTGCTCTTCCGCTAGAAGTAGTCAGCAGCTCGCCGCCCGCACGGCCGCGCAGCCAATCCGCCACCTCCACCGTCGCCAGACACGCAATCGGTAGGCTCCACTCCATCCACACCCGTGTCTCCGTCCACACCCCAAACCATAGCGTCAACGGCACGCACGCCGCGCATCCGTACAGCAGCACCCGCTGCTCGCGCGAGAGCCGCTGCCGCTCCAGCCACACAAAGATCACCAGATACCCGCCCGCGCTGAACAGCTGCGGCCAGTGGTGCGGAAACAGCAGCTCATGCAGGTTCTGCTCCATGCGCGGATACGTCAGGTTCAGGTTCCCCGCGAACCGCCGCGCGATCGCCAACCGCACCACCGCCCAGTAGATTCCCATGCCGCCCGCCAGCACCGCCGTCTTCCCCCAGCGCGATCGAGCCTGCTTCTGCTGCACAAAATACACCGGAGCCAGCATCAGGATCGAGAACAGCGCCGTCTCCCGTAGCGGAACATCCACCAGGAAACACAGCAGCATCGCCGCCCAATACCCCTCAAGCGCCAGCATCGCTCCTACTCCAAACAGCGCCGCATGCGGCAGATCGTACGCGTACCAATAGTTCTGCGTCGCCCGCATCGTCGCCGTCACCGTCACCACCGCCAGCAGGAGCACATTGGCGATCCACCATGGCCGCAGCCCCCGTCGCCGGCTCCACCAGAACGCCACCAGCATCATCGCCGCTAAGGAGATCAGGCCCAGCACCAGGCTTACAAACTTCTCCACTGTCACCGGCTCGTAGTACAGCGTCCCGATTCGAACCGTCGCAGCATATCGCTCCGCCACATGCTGCACCCACGCCGTGCTCTCCGCCCAGCGAAAGATCGGCATCAGCGCGGCTCGACCCTGGTAGGGAAGCGGCGCCTGCCCCAACGCATACGCGTGCCAATCCAGAAAGGTATTGTTGACGAAGAAATCCGCGCGCACGCACTGGATCGTCGCCAGCAGCAGAACAAACGCGATCAGCCAGTCCCGACGTCCAAAGCGCAACCCAACCCCATCCTCCGCCACGTCTCTCCCCGAGTCCCCGTGCAACATAGCTATCACAATACCCCGGCCGGCCTCGCCAATCCGCCGCGCGCTTCCGTTTCGCTTCGCCTTCGCGGGATAATACCCCTACGTCGGCATGGACTCCTTCTTCCTCCGCTTCAAGAACTCGCTCGTCCTGGTAGCCCTGCTGCTCCTCCAGACCATCGGTCTGGCCATCCAGGTGCGCCGCCCCGCCGTCCCGGCCAACCCCTCCGCGCCCCCCGCCGCCTCCACCTCGCTTGAGACCCCCGACGGCCCCGCCACCACCGTCGCCCGCTCCTGGGTCGTCGCCGTCCTCTCGCCCGCCGAGCGCGCCGTTCACGGCACCAGCAGCTTCGTCCGCAATACCTGGAACAACTACTTCGATCTTCGCCATACCCGCCAGCAAAATCGAGATCTCCGCCATCAGCTCGACACTCTCCGCCTCGAGCAGGCCTCCATCGCCCAGGACGCCCTCGAAGGCCAGCGCCTGCAATCCCTCCTTGCCTTCCAGCAGCACTACGTCAGCGGCACCGTCGCCGCCCAGGTCATCGGCACCAGCGGCACCGACCTCTCCCGCATCCTCTACCTCGACAAGGGCGCCGCCGATGGCCTCAAGCCCGACATGGCCGTCATCACCCCCGACGGCATCGTCGGCAAGATCCGCGATGTCTTTCCCGCCGCCGCCCCGCACGTCGCACAGCTCCTCCTCATCAACGATCAAACCTCCGGCGCCGGCGTCCTCTTCGCCCAGACCCGCGTCCGCGCCGTCATCCGCGGCACCACCGCCGGCTACCTTGAAGTCGGCAATCTCACCCAGGACGACCGCATCAAACCCGGGGAGCAGGTCCTCACCTCGGGTGGCGACGGCATCTTCCCCCGCGGCCTGCAAGTCGGCACCATCGAGTCCATCGCGCCCGATCTCGAGCACCAGCCCTACACCGCCATCCGCATCCGACCCGCCGCCAACCTCACCCGCCTCGAAGAGGTCCTCATCATCACCGGCACGGAGAACTCCCTCTCACCCGCCGTCCAGGCCGCCCTGGTCGAGGGCGCCGCCACCAGCGCCGCCAACCGCCTCGCCGTCGCGCAGGCCGCCGCCAAAGCTCAGGCCGATCGCGCCGCCGCCGCTCAGGCCGCCAAAGAAGAGGCCGCCCGATCCGCCGCCCAGGTCGTCGCCGACCGACTCCCCGGCCTGCACGACCCCAACGAGTCACCCGCCGACCGCGACGCCCGCCTCAAGGCCGAAGCCCTCGCTATCGCCAGCCCCAGAACCGCCGGCGGCACCCTCAAGCAACCGCCCCCCACCGTTCACGCCGATCGCTACACCCCCGGCACCACCCCACCAGCCAACTCCCTCACCCCCGGTGCCCCACACACCCCCACCCAACCCACCACCCTCGACGACTCCACACCCCCAGCCCGCACCTCCTCCCCACCTCCGCAGAACTAAAGCGCCACCCTACAGATCCTCACCATCTCCTCACAACCAAAGCGCCACCTGCATCGCAATCTTTGGTTTGTCATTCCGAGGCGCAGCCGAGGAACCCCCGTATTCGCCCTTCACCACGGAGCGAAGCGACGCGTTCGCACCCACCACCAACCTGTCATCCCGACCGTAGTGGAGGGATCCGCTCTTCCCGTTGCACTTGCACGTACTCCTGTTGTCATCCCCTACAGATCGGCGTCTCTCCCCGCGATCTCTGATCGCTCATACAATCACCCACAGACTCCCCATGCTCACACCCGGCTACACCACCCGTCGCGAACTCGAAGAACACAGCTTCCACCCTGTCGCCACGCTCCTCGTCCCGCTCGTCGCCATCCTCCTCCAGGTCCTGCTCACCAAAACCTTCCCCGCCCTCTTCCTCCTTGATCTCCCCCTGCTCGTCACCGTCTTCTTCGCCGTCAGCCGCCGCTCCCCCATCGCCGGTGCCCTCACCGGCATGATCATCGGCCTGCTCGAAGACCTCGTCAGCGGCCAGCCCATCGGCATCAACAGCCTCTCCAAAACCCTCATCGGCTACATCGCCGCCTCCATCGGCCTCCAGATCGACGTCGAAGCCGTCACCACCCGCGTCGTCATGATCTTCCTCTTCTCGCTGATGAACAGCCTCTTCCTCTACCTCATCGTCCGCCGCCTCCTCGGCCTCGACGCCCACCACTTCCTCTGGCGCCACGAGCTCCT
The DNA here is from genome assembly GCA_964236325.1 of uncultured Acidobacteriaceae bacterium. Taxonomy (GTDB): domain Bacteria; phylum Acidobacteriota; class Terriglobia; order Terriglobales; family Acidobacteriaceae; genus Edaphobacter. The sequence continues at coordinate 32,146 of CAXSEC010000008.1, forward strand.
CCGCGCCGCCGCCAACACCCTCGTCGCCATCCCTCTCTTCCTCGCCCTCGACCGAGCCAAACGCCAGCAGTAGC
>CAXSEC010000008.1:32319-45173 GCA_964236325.1 uncultured Acidobacteriaceae bacterium
CTCGTCGCCATCCCTCTCTTCCTCGCCCTCGACCGAGCCAAACGCCAGCAGTAGCCCCATCCCTCCCGGTGCTGCCGCCTTTGCAATTTTTGGTTGTCATTCTGAGCGCAGCGAAGAACCCCCGCATTTGTACTTCACGACGGAGCGCAGCGACGCGCCCTCACAACCACACCCACGTACCTTCGTGCACACCTCGCTGCCTCAGCGCGCAAAACCGCAACCATCCCCGTCTAAACTACCGACAGCCCACTCCCCATGAGCACCCCGCCCACACCCCCCAGTCCGTGGCAGCCGCCAAAACCTCCCACCCCCCCGCGCCCGCCCGTTCGTCCCGCAGGCCGTCGCCGAGTCAGGGAAGAGAAGGTCTCGCCCGATAAGCTCCACGCCACCCAGTACATCGTCGTCGCCATCCTTGGCATCCTGGTCGCCGGCCTCTATCGCCTGCAGGTCGTCGGCGCAGACAACTACCGCGTCCTCGCCGAAGCCAATCGCATCCGCAAGATCCCCGTCCTCGCCCCCCGCGGCCGCCTGCTCGATCGCGAAGGCCGCCTCCTCGTCGACAACTACCCCTCCGTTACCTGCTACATCCTGCGCGATCAGCTGCACGATGCCGGCCCCCAGCTGCCCATGATCGCCCAGGCGCTTCACATGGATCCAGCCCAGATCGACACCATCCTCCGCCGCTTCGCCGCCGCCCCCCGCTACCAGTCCATCCCCCTCAAGCAGGACATCACCCCCGACGAACAGGCCTTCCTCGAAGCCCACCGCAACGAGCTTCCCGCCATCGAGCTCCTCGACGAACAGCGCCGCCTCTACCCCCGCGATGGCTTCGCCGCTCACCTCATCGGCTACGTCGGCGAGGTCTCCGAAGCCATGCTCAACGACTCCCGCTACGCCTTCTACGAGTCCGGCGACGTCGTCGGCCGCTCCGGCGTCGAGCAGACCTACGACGCTCTCCTTCGCGGTACCGACGGCTCCCGCGACGTCCTCGTCAACTCCCACGGCAAAGAGCTCGGCCAGGTCCGCGAAGAGTACGCCATCCCCGGCAAAGACCTCCGCCTTACCATCGATCTCGACGTCCAGAAGGCCGCCGAGCAGGCCCTCGACGGCAAGACCGGCGCCATCGTCGCCATGGACCCGCACACCGGCGAGATCCTCGCCCTCGCCAGCCGCCCCACCTTCGATCCCAACCAGTTCTCCGTCCACCTCACCAAAACCTACTGGAACGAGATCCTCAACAATCCAGATCACCCGCTCCTCGACAAAGCCATCCAGGCCCAGCTCGCCCCCGGCTCCACCTTCAAGATCATCATGTCCGTCGCCGGCCTTCAGGAGCAGGTCGCCCAGACCATGCACGTCCAGTGCTCCGGCGGCGCCTCCTTCTACGGCCACTACTTCAAGTGCGACAAGGTTCACGGCATGGTCGACATCTACCACGCCATCCCCTGGTCCTGCGACACCTTCTACTACACCCTCGCCAACCGCCTCGGCATCGACACCATCGCCAGATACGCCACCGCCCTCGGCTTCGGCCAGCGCACCGGCATCGACCTCCCCGACGAGGCCTCCGGCACCATGCCCTCCACCGCCTGGAAGATGAAAAACTTCCACGAAAAGTGGTACGCCGGTGAGACCATCTCGGTCGGCATCGGCCAGGGCGCCACCACTGCCACCCCGCTCCAGCTTGCCCGCGCCATCGGCGGTGTTGCCTCGGGCGGCGCCCTCCAGCGGCCCCACGTCGTCTTTCCCGACGAAGTCCCCGCGGAACAACTCGAGTCCGTCCACGAGACCTTCTCGGGCGCCGGTGCCCGCACCGTCGCCATCTCCCCCGACACCTGGCAGATCGTCACCGATGCCATGGCCCAGACCACCACCGCCGGCGGCACCGCCTTCGCCTCCCACCTCGAAGGCGTCGACTTCGCCGGCAAAACCGGCACCGCCCAGGTCATCGGCCACGACGCCCTCGCCCGCTCCGGCAAGAGCCATCGCACCGTCCCCAACTCCTGGTTCGTCGGCCTCGCCCCTCGCCGCAACCCCGACATCGTCGTCGCCGTCCTTTGGGAAAACGGCGACTGGGGCTCCAACTCCGCCAAACTCGCCGCTCGCGTCATAGAAGCCTTCGTCAACAAACAACGCACCCGCGCCAACAACCTACGCGAAGTCGCCCAGGTCACACCCCCACCCGCACCCCTGCAAGGTTCGCGCCCTCTGACCGCAGCCACTGCCCCCTCAGCCACCCACTAAGCGCACCCTGAAGAGCCGTCATCTCGACCGAAGACGAAGCGCAGCGAAGTCGCAGCGGAGAGACCCCCGCATTCCGTTCTGTCTTTGCCTTTGCAACTTTTGCTTGTCATCTCGACCCTGAGCCAAGTGCGAAAGGGGAAGGATCCCCCGCATTTCGTCTTTCACGACGCAGCGCAGCGACGTACAGTCACCCCATGCCATCCCTCAAAACCCCCACAAGCCATCGCCACGCCCTTCTCACCCTCCTGCTCCTCGCCCCGCTCCACCTCCCCGCCCAGACCGAAGCCGTTCCCAACATGGCCAAAGACGCCTCCCCACAGTTCGAAGTCGCCACCATCAAACTCACCGATCCCGCCAACCAGAGCACCGGCTTCCAAACCAGGGGCCATCGCATCTTCATCGAAAACGAGACCGTCTTGAGCATGCTCTCCTTCGCCTTCGCCCTCCATCCCTCACAGATCATCGCCGCTCCCGCCTGGTTCAACCACGATCGATTCGACATAGACGGCGTGCCCGACCAGCCCGGCGTCCCCAACCTCAAGCAGCAGCAACAGATGCTCCAGAAGCTCCTCGCCGACCGCTTCCAGCTCAAGTTCCACCGCGACCGCCGCGAGCTCGCCGTCTACGCCATTACCGTCGTCAAGTCCGGCCCCAGACTCACCAAAAGCGCCGGCGATCCTAACGGCCTGTCTGACGAGAACGGCTTCGGCAAGGGCTCGCAACAAGTCATGAAGTTCACCAACAGCTCCATGGCCGACCTCGTCCTCAACCTGCAGTACATCCTCGAGAAACCGGTCGTCGACACCACCAGCCTCCCCGGCCGCTTCGACTTCACGCTCACCTGGACCCCCGACAGCGCCCCCACCGCCGAAGCCAACGCGGCCCCCGGTCTCTTCACCGCCTTCCAGGAGCAACTCGGCCTCAAACTCCAGCCAACCCGGCTGCCCACCGACGTCCTCGTCATCGAGCACGCCGAAAAACCCTCCGAAAACTAGCGCGACTCGCCGCCAAAACAGCTCCAAACAGCATAGTGTTTGTTTCCTGATGATCGCCCGTCAAACAGCACTCCCTGCTGACCTCTCTTCGCGCGTGACATACTCCGCGTAAGCTAAAAAAAGAAACAGAAGGGTCAGAACGATGAACGAGGCATACGAAGCCATGGAGCAGTCCCTCATCGACCCATCCTCTTCGATCGCCGAGCCAGCAGCCATCGGCGCCCGCGCCACCGTCGGCCTGCTGGTCGAGGACGGACCCACCTTCCGCCTGCTCGAAGGCCTCACCGAACAGCTGGGCCTCGTTCCCGTCTCGCTTGAGGCCGCAGCGCTCGGCGCGGAGCATCTCGACGGCCTCGAGCTCATCATCGCCGACGAAGCTACCGCCCTCAATCTCCGCTCCTCGCTTCGCCGCCGCGAAGAAGCCCCGGACCAGCTCCACCCCGCACTCATCGCCCTTCGCCCGCGCGATGCCAACCTCTCGCCCGGCTCCCCCGCCTCCACCGACATCTTCGAAGGCGTCCTCACCCTGCCGCAGGAGCCCGCCGTCCTCCTCGCCCAGCTCAGCGTCATCCTCTTCGCCCATCGCGCCTTCATCCGCCGCTTCCGAAACGCCATGGATGAGCTCCAGCTCAACCGCCGCATCTTTCGCTCCGTCACCAGCGGCATCTCCATCGCTAGCGCCACCGAGCCCCACATGCCGCTCATCTACGTCAACCCCGCCTTCGAGGTCATGACCGGCTACACCTTCGCCGAGGTCCAGGGAAACAACTGCCGCTTCCTCCAGCGCGGCGAGCGCGATCAACCCGGCCTCACCCTCATCCGCGAAGCCATCACCGGCAGCCGCGAAGTCGTCGCCATCCTCCGCAACTATCGCAAGGACGGCAGCTTCTTCTGGAACGAGCTCTCCCTCTCCCCCATCATGAATCGCGAAGGCAAGGTCACCCACTTCGTCGGCATCCAGATGGACGTCACCTCCCGCGTCGAGTTCGAATCCGCCCTCCGCGAAAGTGAGAAGCTCGCCGCCGTCGGCCGACTCGCCGCCTCCATCGCCCACGAGATCAATAACCCCCTTGAAGCCGTCACCAACCTCCTCTATCTCGCGCGCGAGTCCGACGACCTCCCGCAGACCCACACCTACGTGCGCCAGGCAGAAGACGAACTTCATCGCGCCTCGCAGATCACCTCCCAATCCCTCCGCTTCTACAAGCAATCCAGCCGCCCCATCGCCGTCCGCTTCACCCAGCTCCTCGACGCCATCCTCGACCTCTACCAGTCCAAGCTCATCAACGCCGGCATCTCCGTCGAGCGCCGCGAGCGCATGAGCGAGTCCATCGTCTGCCTCGAAAGCGAGATCCGCCAGGTCCTCGCCAACCTCGTCCGCAACGCCATCGACGCCATGACCGGCCCCGGCGGCCGACTCCTCATCCGCAGTCGCGAAGCCACCGAATGGCGCACGAACACCAAAGGCATCCTCATCACCGTCGCCGACACCGGCTGCGGCATCAGCCCGGACATCATCCAGAGCGTCTACACCGCCTTCTTCACCACCAAAGGCATCGGCGGCACTGGCCTCGGCCTCTGGGTCTCAAGCGAAATCGTCAACCGCCACCACGGCCGCCTCCGCCTCCGCAGCCGCCAAAGCGAAGCCGGCAGCTGGACCGTCTTCGAGCTCTACCTGCCCTACCAGGGCCTCGCCACCTAACCCGGTCCTTGTCGTCGTCGCTGCCGCTGCCTTTGCAATTTTTCGGTTGTGATTCCGAGCGCAGGGAGGAACCCCCGCATTTGCCCTTATCGACGGAGCGGAGCGACGCGAAACGCACCACCACAACACTGTCATCCCAACCACCACAACACTGTAATCCCGACCACCACAACACAGTCATCCGGACCACCGAAACACTGTCATCCCGACCGTAGTGGAGGGACCTGCTGTTGCCCTTGCCGTTGCCTGTGCTTTGTTGTCATCCCGCAGGGATCCGCTTCTCTCCCCCGAAACTTGATCGGCGACCGCGCGGCTCCCACCCAGGAGCCGCGCACCACCCACCCCCAACTACCCCACAATCCGCCGCCGCACCGCGCCCGCCGCCCCCAGCAGACCCGTCCCCAGCAACGCCAGCGTCGAAGGCTCAGGAGTCGCCGCAACCGGCAGCGGTGGCGGCACCGACGGCGCCGTCACCCCCGCAAACACAAAGGTGTCGTCGTTATAGTTGAAGTCCGACGCATAACTCACCTCATCCTCGAGACCCACAAACAGCCCCGCCGGAATCGGGGCTGTATCCACCGTCCCGCCCGCGTACGAGGTGATGTACGCATGGTTCACCCCATCCGCGCTATACGCCCCAAGCGACGCGAACCTGCCCTCCGGCGAGTCGATGTAAAACACCAGCTGGTCGCCGGCATTGATCTGCCCCGGCCCGCTCCCCACCGTCAGCTCCGAGCCCACCGCCGTCGAGTGGTTGCCCAGAATCTCCCCGCTGTCATAGCCGGTCTTCACGTCATACACCTCCGCATAATCAAAGAAGTTCGCGCTGCTGCCGTAGTAGAAAACATTGATCCCGCCGCTGCCCGAAGCAAACACCGGAACCTCCGGCGCGATCGTACCAATGGTGGGGTAGGGAATCGGTCCCGCCAGCGCGCTCGCCGACACGCCAGCCAGCGACAAGGCAAGCAGACCAGCGCCGCGACGGCACAAATCTCCCGACCGCATCAAGCCACGCAAAATCTTCGACGGCAACGCGGCCATTGCGCGCGCCCCGACCAGTTGTGGAGCGAAGGGCTGCGAAGCGGCAAAAGGCTGCGAACCAGCCGAGGCGTGCGAGGCGTCCAGAGGCTGCGAAGCGTCCAGAGGCAAAGCGCAAGGGATCGAAAAAGAGAGCGGCATCATGAATCCTCCTAAAGGGGTGCTGCTGAGGAAAGCGCAGCCGCCGCCCAGATCGTGCCACCGTCCCGCCCCATCTCCTCACACCCTGCCCGCCGCCCGTCCGCCCGGCCCTCCCTCAGCAACCCTGTACTCTCATCGATAGCCATGGCCCGAGCCCGCAGCCCCGAGAAACGCCGCGCCATCCTCGACGCAGCCACTCACGAGATCGCGCAGGCCGGTCTCGGCGCCCCCACCGCCCGCATCGCCGCGCGCGCCGCCATCGCCGAAGGCACCCTCTTCACCTACTTCCCCACCAAGCAAGCCCTCTTCAACGAGCTCTACATCGACCTCAAGCTCGAGGTCTACACCCGCATCAATGCCGGCTTCCCTCACGGCAGAAGCCTCGAACGCCGCACGCGCCACATCTGGCAGGTCTTCCTGGACTGGTCCATCGAGTTCCCCGACAAGCGCAAAGCCACCGCCCAGCTCCACCTCTCGGAGCTCATCACCCCCGCCACCCGCCTCGCCGGCGCGGATCGGGGCCCCGTCGACGAAACCCTCGCCGATCTCGGCCGTCGCGGCGCCTTCCGCACCCTCCCACCCGGCTTCGCCGCCGCCACCATCGGTGCCATGCAGCAAGCCGCCATCGACCTCATCGCCAAACACCCACGTCGCCGCACCCAGCTCATCGCCCAGACCTTCCAGGTCTTCTGGCGAGCCGCCCGTTAAGGACACTCTGAATAACTCTCGCCAGGCTAGGGCATGGCTTCAGCCATGCCATAAGTGCCCGCGGTGGGATAAGTCTTCCTTGGTTAAGGGCATGGCTTCAGCCATGCCGTAAACGCCTGCAATGGAACGCGGCTTTAGCCGCTGAGGGCAGCTTGGTCATACTTCTGGAGCCTTCATCAGACCTTCCAGAGAGCATTCCTGCAGGCGTACAGCACGCCATAACCTTTGTGCAACACTCTCTCGAAAAAGCAGCCTCCACTGCACCAGAACAGCCCCCTGGCATCAGCAAAAATGCTCTAACCACCGATCGCAGCAAGCCACCCTCGCAGCGCTGAAGGTCCCAGCACCACCACCGCCTCCCATCGCCGTGCACCCAGCCCTCGAAAATAAATGAGCAACCACTCACTCATACCGCAGTCCAATGCCCAGGAGAATCCCCCATGCCCAAGGTCTGGTTAATCACAGGAAGTGGAAATGGCCTCGGCCGCGACATCGCCGAAGCTGCCCTCGCTGCCGGAGACTCGGTCGTCGCTGGCGCCCGCCGCATCAACGAACTCGATCCCCTCGTCGCCCGGTACGCCGACCGTATCCGTCCCGTTCCCCTCGAAGTCCGCGATCCCGCCGCCGCCCAGGCCGCCGTCGACACCGCCATCCGCACCTTCGGACGCCTCGATGTCCTCGTCAACAACGCCGGCTACGGCCAGTTCGCGCCCTTCGAACAGATGAGCCCCGAAGACTTCCAGGCCATCGTCGACACCTGCTTCTACGGCGTCGTTCACACCACCCGCGCCGCACTCCCCATCATGCGCCAGCAGCGCAGCGGCCACATCTTCCAGATCTCCTCGATCGGCGGCCGCATCGCCTATCCCGGCGGCTCTCCCTACCACGCCGCCAAATGGGCCGTCGGCGGATTCAGCGACTCCGTCGCCTCAGAGGTCGCCTCCTTCGGCGTCAAAATCTGCACCCTCGAGCCCGGCGGCATCCGCACCAACTGGGCCCGCCGCGCTGAAGCCAACGCCCCGGAACTCCTTCCCGACTACGAGTCCTCCGTCGGCATGCTCCTGAACTTCGTTCGCAGCCTGAGCGACACCAGCCTTGAAGGCGACCCACGCCGCATCGCCAACCTGATCGTCCACCTCGCCAACAGCAACGATGTTCCCACCCGCCTCATCCTCGGCGTCGACGCCGAACAGCGCGTCCGCCAGGTCGAAGCGGCCCGTGCCGAAGAAGCAAAGAAGTACCGCGACCTCACCCTCTCCACCGTCTTTCCCAACGCCGAGCCCATCCTCAAACCTCTCACCCACTAGCCGAGACTTCCGGTTCGGGCCTAGCCGCGGGCGTGCCAGACGCAACTGGTTTAGGCGCGCCCCGCGCATCGTCTGCAAGTCTCCGCCACCTCTGGAACTCCATCGCAGCCGGCAAAAACGATCACTAGGCCGCAACCACCAAAGCCAACCCGCCGCGCATCCCCTCACAAACCATTTCCCTCGTCACATTCAAAGCGCGTACCATGCCCTCACTCTTCTTTCGAGGCCATCCATGCACCCGCATCTTCGCCGCACCCTGCTCTCGCTCGCCCTCTGCACCACCCTCCCGCTCGCCGCCCAAACTTCTCAGCAGCCCCTCCGCTACCCCTCCACCCCCCTCATCACCCACAACCCCTACTTCTCCATCTGGTCCGACACCGACGACCTTACCGCCTCGAACACCGTTCATTGGACCGGCAAGCCGCAGCCCATCGCCGGCCTCCTCCGCGTCGATGGCAAGACCATGCGCTTCATGGGAGCGCGCCCCGACCAGCTTCCCGCCATGCAGCAGATCGCCCACACCGTCACCCCCACCCACACCCGCTACAGCTTCACCGGCGGCGGTGTCCAGCTCGATCTCACCTTCTTCACCCCCACCATCCTCTCTGATCTCGACGTCCTCTCACGCCCCGTCACCTACCTCAGCTACACCCTCAAATCCATCGACGGCAAATCCCACACCGACGGGGCCGTCCTCACCGACGTCGGCCCCGTCATCGCCGTTGACGCCCCCGGCCAGGCCGTCACCTACTCCCGCAGTCAGACCGAGACCCAGACCGTTCTCTCCGTCGGCTCCCGCGATCAGCGTGTCCTCAACCGCGGCGGCGACGACCTCCGCATCGATTGGGGCTACTTCCACCTCTCCGTTCCCAAAGACGAAGAGTCCGTCTCCGCCATCGTGCGCGAAAGCTCCATCGAGCCCCACGGCGCCTTCATCACCACTGGCATGCTTCCCAAATCCGACGATGTCGACGCCTCTCCCATCGTCGGCCGCGGCGACGCCCATCTCGCCACCGAGCTCCTCTTCCACACGGTCGCCGAGCAGCCCGCTACCCGCCACCTCCTCGTCTCCTACACCGAGGGCTACGCCATCCAGTACCTCGAGCGCAATCTGAAGCCCTGGTGGGCGCGCAACGGTCAGACCGTCCCCGCCATGCTCGACCAGGCCGAGCGCGAGCTGCCCGCCCTCGATCAGCGCGGCAACGAGCTCGACACCACTCTCGCCGCCGATCTCACCCGCACCGCCGGCGTCAACTACGCCAACCTCTGCATCCTCGCCTACCGCCAGGCTTGGGCCGCCCACGGCTTCGTCGCCGATCTCGACGGCAAACCCCTCGTCTTCGGCAAGGAAAACTCCTCAAACGGCTCCATCGCCACCGTCGACGTCCTCTACCCCGCCGCCCCGCTCTTCCTCTTCTTCAATCCCGCCCTGCTCGAAGCCGAACTCCGCCCCCTCATGGAGTACACCGCGCTGCCCAACCGCTGGCGCTTCCCCTTCGCCCCGCATGACCTCGGCACCTACCCCCTCGCCAACGGCCAGACCTACGGCGGCGGCGAAAAGACCGAAGAAAACCAGATGCCCGTCGAAGAGTCCGGCAACATGCTGCTCATGCTCGACGCCGTCGCCCGCGCCAACGTAAACGGCAAGCCCAACACCGCCCTCGCCGCCGAAAACTGGGCCAAAATCACCCAGTGGGCCGAGTTCCTCCGCGCCCACGGCCTCGATCCCGAAAACCAGCTCACCACCGACGACTTCGCCGGCCACGTCACCCACAACGCCAACCTCTCCCTCAAAGCCATCGACGCCCTCGAAGCCTACGCCGATCTCGCCAAACTCCTCGGCAAGACCGACGTCGCCCGCGACTACAGCAAAACCGCCCACGACTTCGCCGCCAAATGGATCACCATGGACAAGGAAGGCGACCACTACAAGCTCGCTTACGACTCCCCCAACACCTGGAGCCAGAAGTACAACCTCGTCTGGGATCAGCTCCTCGGCTACAACCTCTTCCCCACATCCCTCCGCGACTCCGAGATCGCCTTCTACAAAACCAAACTGAACAAATACGGCCTCCCCCTCGACAGCCGCAAGGACTACACCAAGCTCGACTGGTCCATCTGGACCGCCACCCTCGCCTCCAACCCAGCCGACTTCAACGCCATCATGGATCCCATCACCCTCTTCATCAGCGAAACTCCCAGCCGCGTCCCCCTCAGCGACTGGTACGACACCAAAACCGGCAAACAGGAAGGCTGGGTCCCATCCCAGACCGGCAAGGCGCAAGGCTTCCAGGCCCGCTCCGTCGTCGGCGGCGTCTTCATCAAAGCCCTCGCCGACAAACAACTCACCGAAAAATGGCGCGCCCAGGCCGCCCAGAAGTAGAGCCCACAAGTCGCCACCACCAAACCCGTCACCAAAGCCGTCCTCCCGACCGAGCAACGCGAGCGGAGAGCCCACCACCAAAGCCGTCATCTCGACCGAGCACGCGAGTGGAGAGCCGTCACCACCAAAGCCGTCCTCCCGACCGAGCAACGCGAGTCGAGAGCCCACCACCAAAGCCGTCATCTCGACCGAGCAACGCGAGTGGAGAGACCCCTGTATTTAGTCCATGCTGCCCCGAAAGCAGCATGGGCTAACCAGCCTTCGTAGCGTCACCATCAAGCATGCCGGAACAAGCCTTCGTCTACATTCTGGCGTCGGGATTCAAACACCTCTACATCGGCGTAACCACGGAACTAATTGTGCGCATGCATCAACACAAGTCAGGCACATACCCCGACAGCTTCACCGCACGCTACAACATCCGCCACCTGGTCTACCTGGAGCAATACGCCTCCGTGACCACCGCCATCGCCCGAGAAAAACAACTCAAACGTTGGTCCCGGATTAAAAAACTCCGTCTTATCGTCGCCGCGAACCCCACCTGGAAAGACCTCAGCGAAGAATGGGGGCAGCCTCTGGACGCACCAATCGCGCCCAAGCTGCCGCCTCAACCGCAACCAGGCAGACCGCCTCAACCGCAACCAGGCATATCTTCTCAATCGCAACGAAGCTATTCGCGCTCAACTGAGCCATAAAGACCCCGCCATCTCGACCGTAGGCACCGCACAGCGAGCCGCAGTGGAGAGACCCCTGCATTTCGCTTTGCTTGCCTCCCCCCCATTCATCTCCCCGCAACACACCCCAGCCACCCTAGACCCACACACATGCGCATCCTCACCACCCTCCTCCTCGCCACCCTCCCCACCATGGCAAACGCCCAGCAAAGCCCCTACCTCCAGCTCATGAACGCCGCCTGGGCCCACGCCCAGCAGCACGGCGTCAAAGTCCGCCCCGTCCTCTCCCCCACCGACGCCGCCATCCTCAACCACAGCATCCCCATAAAAGACCTGCAGCAGCAAGGCTTCCGCATCATCCCCTGGAACCCCAACGACCCCGAGACCATCCGCACCGAGATCCGCATGGGCGTCGACGGCCTCATCACCGATCGCCCCGACATCCTCCAGCAGGTCCTCGCCGAGGAACGAGCCGCCGGCAACCCCCACGCAGACTTCGACGTCTCCGCCCACCGCGGCGGCCGCGGCCTCCGGCCCGAAAACACCCTGCCCTCCTTCGAGTCCGGCATGGACCACCTCGTCACCACCCTCGAAACCGACACCGGCGTCACCACCGACCACGTCTCCCTCATCTGGCACGATCAGTTCCTCAACCCCGACCACTGCCGCCGCGCCGACGGTGCCTCCTACACCCTCGCCAACCGCGTCTACACCCGCGACATCTCCAGCACCGACGCCGTCAAAACCTTCATCTGCGACAAGCTCAACCCCCGCTTCCCCGACCAGCGCAACGACCTCGCCCTCTCCCCCGTCGCCGTCGCCTTCGCCGCCCAGGAAGGCATGCCCAGCCCCTACTCGCCCACCAACGCCGATCAGCTCTTCCGCTTCACCCGCTTCTACGCCGACTACTACCGCACCGGCCCCGGCCGCACCTCGCCTCAGGCCGCCGCCCGCGCCCACACCGGCGCGACCGTCCGCTTCAACCTCGAAACCAAGATCCTCCCCGACCACGTCCCCACCCCCGCCCATCTCCCGCCCGGCATCACCCCAGACATGCTCCAGAACCACACCGTCGCCCCCCAGATCTTCGTCGACACCCTCGTCGCCGCCATCCGCCGCCAGCACATGGAATCCCGCTCCGAGATCCAGTCCTTCGACTTCCGCACCCTCCTCCTCGTCGAAGAGCAGCACCCGGACATCCCCACCTACTACCTCACCGAAGACCCCACCCTCTTCGCCACCGACTTCGTCCCCGCCATCCTCCGCCAACCCCCCACCAAACCCTGACGCGCAACCCTCCACAACACTGTCATCCCGACCGTAGTGGAGGGACCCGCTTCTGCCCTCGGCAAGTTTTAGTTGTCATTCCAAGGCGAAGCCGAGAACCCCCGCATCCCGCCTCTCACCCACAGAGCGAAGCGACGCGCCTCACAACCCGCCCTCACCCCTCACCCCCCGGTGTCCCATCCTTCGCAGCCTCATCGCGAAGGCTGGGACGTACACCCCCCAACGGCCATCACCTCGACCGCAATCTCGGCAGCGCAGTCACCCCCATCGGCCACCACATCCCCCCCCCCAACCACCCCCTCCACCCTCCCGCCTTCAACCGCCACACCCCCCGAACCCCCCTCCCGCTCCGCCCCCACCGCAACCCCCCCACGA
>CAXSEC010000009.1:0-41727 GCA_964236325.1 uncultured Acidobacteriaceae bacterium
AGCGCCTCGTTCGCAACGAGGAGGTCAGCGGTTCGATCCCGCTCAGCTCCACCAAATCGCCACAACGCCCGCATCAAGACGCTCGAAGCTCCTGGGTCTCCGTCGGCCCCTCCGGCTGCAGCTTCTTCACCGTGTAGTCCAGACCCTGCACCCACGTCAGCCCCTTGGACCGTGCCTCGGACATGCAGCGATTGAACGCCGTATAGTCCCCGGTCGTCTGTCCGGAGGCCTGCAGCGCGTTGAAGAGAAGGTTGTGTTTGCTCGAAGAGAAGCGGCCGGAGGAGTTCATAGCCAGGACGGTAGCACCCCACCCAGGCCCCATCGATGCCACAAACGAGTCATCCTCCCCTGCACGGTCTTCGCCAAACTTCTCCCCGGCACCATCACGTGCCGGCGCCACCCGTCTCCACATACGCTGATCACATGCGCATCTCCGCGAAAACAAAGGCAGTCTGCCTGCCGCATCTCCCACTGAAGTTGCACGGCGGCGCGCGCAAAGCTCCCTTGTGAGGGGTAGCAAGCTGTGAAACCCTCTGGTTACGTTTGAAAGAGGGAACCGGGTGACCGGTACTTTAAAACTCCTCTTCCGGCCAGGTCGTTCTCCATGCTCGTACCAGGCGATACCCACTCCGTTCCGGAACAGATCGATCGACTTCTCAAACGAGGCCTGCAGAGGCTGCGCTTTCCTCCGCTGCTGGAGGTCCAGTTCGAACGCGAGAACGCCGCTCCCCGGGCGCGGCGGCTCTGGCGCGAAGGTCTTATCTCCATCCTCGCCTTCAACCTCTTCTACGTCGGCGAGTGGCTGCTCACCCATCAGATCTCGCATGGCGAACTAACCCTGCAGCTGGGCGTCATCACCCCGCTCTGCCTCCTCGTCAATCTCCTCATGCGCTTCAATCCTCCACAGTGGCTGCGCGAGGGGAGCGTCTCGTTCATGGCCTGCCTCATCGCCTGCACCTACCTCTACCTGCAGGTCGGCAAAGGTCAGGTTGCCGTCGCCCTTACCTTGGTCGGCGTCATCGTCACCGCCATGTTCACCGCCGTGGTCATGCGCCTGCGCTTCTTCTTCTCGCTCGCCGCGTGCGTCCTCATCACCATCGCGGGAACCATCTTTCTTGTCGTCGATCGGGCGCTCAGATCCGATGAGAAGATCACCGGTCTCGCGCTCATGACCATCGCCATCGGCATCGGAGTCATGTCCAACTACAGCCTCGAGCGCGAGGAGCGGCTCGGCTATCTTCGCTTCCTGCAAAGTGAGATCCAGCGGCAGGAGATCCTTCGGATGAACGTCCGCCTGGCCAAACTCTCCTCCATCGATAAACTCACCGCCCTGCCCAATCGACGCGCGTATGAGGAACGCTTTGAGCAGCTGTGGGAGCAGGCCAGGGCAGACAACACATCCCTCTCGTTCATCGTCGTTGATGTCGACCACTTCAAGGCCATGAACGACGTGCGCGGCCACACCTATGGCGATGAGGTGCTGCGCCGTGTCGGCGCGCTCATCCCCCAGGCGCTGCGGTCGCCCGCGGACTTCGCCGCTCGCTTCGGCGGCGAAGAGTTTGTCGTACTCCTGCCCGAGACAGGTCGCGAGAGCGCCGAGCGAGTCGGCGAACGCATCCGTGCCCTGATCGAGATGGCAGGGTCTCCCCAGCAGAACCCCCATCCCCCCACCGAGTGCCTGATCTGGGTCACCGCCAGCTGCGGCGTCTCCACCTGTATCCCAACCGCCGGCCGCCGCAAGGAGACACTTCTCGACTGCGCCGACAAAGCCATGTACCAGGCCAAAGCCGACGGCCGCAATCGCGTCTGCTACCGCGCCCTCGAACCCAATCTCACGGCGATCTCCGCGTCCCCATCTCCGGCCACGTCGCCTGATCATTCATCGCCGGATCCGCGCTGCGGAGTCGTGGTGCCTTGCTGGAACGAGGTTCTGCTACTCCACCTGTCCAATGACGTTGAAGGTCCGTGTGCTTCCATCCGGGAACATCAGATCGTATGACCGAGTAAATTCCCCGGTGCCTTTTTCTTTGTGATCACTCAATTTTGCAGAATAGTCGCCAAGAGCTACGAGCCCCTTTGGAAGGAACGTCTCGCTTTCAAGCTGGTACTTCTTGCCCTCAACTTTCGCCGTCAGGACCTGAGTTGATTTGCATGAAGATGTGCCCTTATTGGTGTTGCAGGAGAGCCCGAGATGGCTCTCGCTGACATGAAGCGACAGCGTGAAATCGGCTTTGGATTGAGCGAAGGCCAGTAACGGCGGAGCAAACAGAAGCAGAGAGAGTAAGAGCTTCAACACAATCCCCTTGATGAAAGGCCAAACTGCTTTTTCGCAGTCGAGCTTACCACGCCTTCCACGAAGCCTAGGCTTAACAGCTACAGAGGGCACACCTAACCAAGCCTCTTGCCAGCCTTAAGTAAGCTTGCTTCGCGGTTGACCCTCGTCGCATTCCTACAACGCGCCAGGTCAGCTCTTGCTTTTGGAGCGGGAGACGGGGATCGAACCCGCAACCAACGGCTTGGGAAGCCGCTACTCTACCATTGAGCTACTCCCGCCTGAGGAGTGCATCCAGTATAGCTGGGAGACACACTCATGGCCGCATCCGTTTCGCGTCAACCAGACACTCTGGCATCCACCTCGGATCGCCTCCGCCAGCCGGCTGTCGCGCTGTGCCTGCTCCTTCTCCTGCTCGCGCCAGCCGCCGCCCTGGCCAGCCCTCCTGGAGACCTCAGCGCCTGGTTGACTGCAGAGGATGCCCGCCTCGGCGCCAGCTCCGGAACCATCGTCATCGATCATCCCGGACGCGTGGACGCGCCGCTCACCCTTGGCCCCGGCCACAATCTCTCGATCACCGCGCCGCTCGACTGGGCAGCCACCATTCGGCTTGCGGGTAACAACGCCATCGACTGCAAACCCTCGGCCGCCATCACCGCGCATCTGCCTGCCTACACCCTTCCTCAGCCGACTGGCATGCTTCTGCTCGCCCAGGGTGTCGCACAGGTTCGTGTCTCGGGCTGTCAAGTCACCTCGGACGCAGCGAGCGTGCTTCTCGCCGGATACCCGGTCTCGGATCTCACCCTGGCCGGCAACTCGCTGACGAACCTCATGCTGCTTGGCGTTAACGGAGCGCCAAACTCCAGCCAGCGTTTAACCCTCGCGAAAAACGTCTTAACCTCGACCAAACCTGTCGCCACCTACGCAGGAATCCAGCTTAATAACGCGAAAGGTGTGACCGTAAGTGGCAATTCCTTCACCAACCTGCTGCACGGAGCCATGTGGTGGGGCGGCAACTCCGGCGCTCCCGGCGCCTCTCTCCAGCAGGTCACCACGACCGGCGCTCTGTCCTTTATCAACAATCAATGCAAGCACATAGGCGGTTCCTGCGTCTGGGGATCGATGGGCTATGACGTCCTGATGCGCGGGAACTCGGCCGATGGCTGCGGTGACATCTGCTTCGACACGGAAGGCGGTCTCCGCACGCAAATCGTAGATAACACAGCACTTAACTGCCAGAACGGATGCGCCGGCGTCTTCTTCTTCACCGACCAGACCGTGATTGCGGGCAACCACTTCCGCGCTCAGGCGCCCGGCGGCGGCCTGATCTTCATTAAAAACGCCTCGCAGAACCCCGTCGCCCACGATCATATGTCGATCAAAAAAAACGAGTTAACCTGTATGCCGGAGATCTGCCACGCGGTCTATCAGGAGGCCGCCGGAGGCATCGACTTTGTCTCAAATGAGGTGACAAACGGCGTCTGGCTGCCGCTCGGCTACGCCCGCTCCGTGTCCGTCCAGAAGAACCATCTTGTTTATTCCAAACCACTTACGGGTGTCGCGCTCGGGATGCCCGCGGTCATTGGCGGAACGTCGCTTGAGGTGACGGGCAACCGGATCGAATCGAATGTTGCGCAGCCGGCCGGAAGTGTTTGTATTGCAACAAGTTGGAGCGACTTCAACGCCACCGACAGCCATCTGATCGCGGGCAATACATGTGCTGGAACAAGCCCGTTTCCGGTGGGGTTAAGCGTGGTTTCGAGCGGGCAGAACCCCGGTGTGGCGGGGGTTTGGATCCTCAGCGCGAACCATCTCGGCTCCGCCACCCTCACCCACATCGCGAAGACACCCAACGAGCGCTTCTTCGACCTCGGCGAGTGCGACACCGCCGGCTGCCACACGAACCCGAACGCGGTAAGCGCTGTGCAGGGGCTGCAGGGCTGCGGGGCCAATCGACCGGCCGCGGCCGCGGGTTCGATGCCCGTCTGCCTGGGTGCTTTGCGAGGTTGGGCAATGGTGCCACTGCCGCGCTGAACGTGGGGGTCGTTCTGGCGTAAGTCAAGGCTTAGAACGCATAGAGTCAAGTCTGTGCGGGGCTCTGTTTTGGTGATGACGGAGCTTTGGCATGGCTTGATGCATGGTCCTTCCTTTGTGGAAGGGCCATTTTGCGTTTCAGGAGGAGAGATGGAATGCAGTTGACGACCAAGGAGGGAGCCAGTCGCACGGACCTGATCGCGTTCGCCTTGCTGGTGATGGCGGTGGGTACGGCGATGGTTGCGTTTGCGCTGGGAAGGAATGATCCCTCGGTGCGGACCGCGGTTCTGCTGTGTGTCACCAATCTGGTGACGGCGCTTTCGAGCATTGCGGCGACGCTGCTGGTGGGGAAGGCGGGAACGACGCACCAGGTGGAGACAAAGGAGCCGGCGAGGCTGACTACCGCGGAGAGTCAGACGACGACCTCTGTGCAGCCGCTCGGCGACGAGAGGGAAGAATCAACCGGGGACAGGAAAGAGGGTAAAGAATGACGACGACGACGATGAACTTTGATCCGACGCACCATGCAGTGACTCAGGGGGGTGGTACAGATGCGGTGCAACAGCGAGAGACTGGAGGAGTCGTGACCGCATCGCCGAGCGGAGCGACATCGTTGACCGGCACAGCGCCGGCGACACCGGGCGGCGGCGCTCTGGCGAGCTTTGAGGGGTTTCTGAAGACGTCGGGGCACGTGGCTGGTGTGGTGCTTTCGGAGATTGTGAAGTTTGTCGTGCCGGTCGCGCAGGTGGTGGCGTTGGCTGATCCGGCGACGGCACCGGTGATGGCGGCCTTTACAACGTCGCTCCACCTGGTGCAGACGGCTGTGGTGAGTGCACAGCAGCGCTGGGCTGCTGAGGGCTCGGCCGCCAATGCGCAGAAGCTGGCGGACGTGCTGGAGATGGTCGAGCAGCCGGTGATGCAGCTGTTTGCCCAGGTGGGGGTGTCGGTCGATACGGCATACGTAACCAACCTGGTGAACGGCGTAGTGGCGATGTTGAACGCGCAGCCAGGGGCGGTGCTGACGACGGTGACGGGCAAGGGACAGCTTCCGGGAGTGGGGATCTAACGGGAGGGAGAAGCGTTGATGGGGCGCGTCTGGCACGAAGCGGGACGGGGAGACAGACGCGCCCCGGTCTTTAGAAAGGCGTCGGGTAATGAGCGGGAACGCATGGAGCCGAAATCGATGGATGAAGTCCCGGAGTAGCGATGGTTTTGCGCCGAAGAGCCCGGCTGTCGATGCCGGGCTCTTCGGCTTTACGGGAGGTTAGAGCTTCTTCTGTTCCGCGATCCACTGGTTGGTACGGGCGTCGAGGAGATCGAGCGGGAGGGTGCCGCCGTCGAGCATTTCATCGTGGAAGGTGCGGATGTCGAACTTGGACCCGAGCTCATGCTGGGCGCGGTCGCGGAGCTCGCGGAACTTGAGCTGGCCGAGTTTGTAGGAGAGGGCCTGCGCGGGCCAGGCGATATAGCGATCGGTCTCGGATTGAATGCTGGGTTCATCAATGGCGCCGGATTTGCGGAAGAAGTCGACGACCTGATCTCGGGTCCAGCCCTGGGAGTGGATGCCGGTGTCGACGACCAGACGGACGGCGCGGAAGAGCTCAGAGGACAGGCGGCCGTAGTCGGAGACAGGATCCTGGTAGAAGCCGACCTCTTTGCCAAGCTGCTCGGAGTAGAGCGCCCAGCCTTCGACGTAGGCGTTGAAGCCGAGCGAGTGCTGGCGGAACTTGGGCATGCCGGTGAGTTGCTGGGCGACCGAGAGCTGCATGTGGTGGCCGGGGATGCCTTCGTGATAGGCGGTGGCTTCGTCGTCGATGAGCGAGCGGTTGGCGAAGTCGGAGGTGGCGACGACGACGCGGCCGGGGCGTTTGCCGTCAGGCGTACCGGTCATGTAGTGGGTTGCCATGGCAGATTGGAAGGCGGGAATGGCCTCCACGGTCACGGGTGACCTGGGCAGCCGGGTGAAGAGCTGAGGAAGCTTGGGTTCCATCTGCGCGATGTAGCGGCGGTAGTCGTCGAGGATCTGCTCGGACGAGGTGGGGATGTATTTGGGGTTGGTCTTGAGCGAGGCACGGAAGGCGGCGATGTCGGCGAAGCCTTCCTTCTTTGCGATGACGAGGATCTCGGCGTTGATGCGGTCGATTTCACGCAGGCCGATGGCGTGGATCTCGTTGGGCGACATGTGCGTGGTGGTGCGGGCGTAGATGGCGTTGGCGTAGCGCTTCTGGCCGTCGGGAAGCGAGGTGACGGCGAGGGTGGTGCGGCCATGGGGGGCGTAGTCGGTGCGGATGAAGGTGGCGAAGCGCGTGTAGGTGGGGAGGACTTCGGTCTGGACGGCAGCTGTGATTTCGCTGGTGAGGCGCTTCTGGTCGTCGGCGGAGATGCTGGCGGGGAACTTGTGGGTGGGGATGAGGAAGGGGTCGGCGGCGACGATGCCCTCGCACTGGACGGGCACTTTCTCGAGGAGGAAGCGGACGGGCATGAGGTGATCGGCAAGACCGGCGCGGAGAACTTCGGTGGTTTGATCGAAGGCGCGGGGGATCTGGTGGAGGCGGGCGATGTAGTCCTCGTAGTGCTTGACGGAGTCAAGGGGAACGGAGAGCGGAAGATCCGCGAGCTCGGTATGGATGCCGGACATTTGATTGAGCGGCATCTCGTATTCCTTGAGATTGAAGTCGGTGATGCGGCGATCAAGGATGCGGGCCATGAGGTCGTGCGAGAGCTGGTCGGCGTCGGAGAAGCCGGTGGTGGGGATGGCCTGGAGGCGTGTGAGAAAGCGAGTGGCGGAGTCGAAGTCGGCGCGTGCGGAGGCGAGCGACTCTTCGTCGAGCCTGTCGTTGTAGCGGTAGTCGCCGAAGGCGGTGGCGCGCTCCGGGTGGGCCTTGAGATCGATCTCAAATTCTTCGTCGAGGAGGGCGTTCTGAGCGGCCAGGCGGCTGGTGAGATCGGCGGAGGTGGCGGGCGGACGCTGGCTGAAGGAGGGTGCGGCGAGGGCGAGGAAAAGTAGGCTCGAGGAGAATCGCATGGATGGTTGTGAGCGTAGCAGAGGTGGGACGCAGAACGGCCCGGCAAGTGTAAGCCGGGCCATTGAGTTGATGAAGTGCGGTTGGTTAGCGCTGGGCGACGGTGGTCTTTGGGGCGGGGCCGGGTTTGGTCATTTGCTCGAGGGCGAGGGCTTCGGGCATGAAGGTCATGGCCTTGGCGATCTGAGGATCCCAGAGGGCGCGAACTTTCAGGCCTTCGAGTTGACCGAACTGTGAGGTAAAGATCTCGGCCTTGATGCTGGAGACCATCCAGTCCTTGACGGGGGCGATCTCCTTATCGGTGAAGTCGATGTTGTTCGCTTTGAGGAAGTCTTTGAACTGCTGGATGACGGCGTCGTCTACGGTGAAGTCCTTGGAGACCGTGCGGTTGGCCAGGTAGTGCTTGGCGAAGTTGAAGAAGGCGTAGTGCTGCAGCAGATTGTTCTGGAAGTTGGTAGCAACGGGGTTGTCGATCTTCTCGTCCGGGGTGATGCCGCCGCCGCCGTAGACGGTGCGGCCGTTGTCGGTCAGCTTGACTTCGCGGTTCTTGGCGTCGGCCGGGGCGGTCTTATTGTCGCGAACGAAGTAGTAGTCGTAGAGCGAGACATGGTCGTAGTTGCGCTGGATGAGGCGGCCGGAGGGCGTGTAGTAGTGGTAGGTGGTGAGGGCGAGACCGGTGTCGTCGGTGATCTGGAAGACGGTCTGAACGAGGCCTTTGCCGAAGGTGGTTTCGCCGACGATGAGGGCGCGGTCGTGATCCTGGAGGGCGCCGGAGACGATCTCAGCGGCGGAGGCGGTGTTGCGATTGACGAGGACCACGATGGGGTACTTGGGTCCTTGCTCGCCACGGGAGGCGCGGTAGACCTGATCGGGGAAGGCACGACCCTTTTGCGAGACGACGATCTGTCCGCGCTCGAGGAACTTGTCGCTCATGTTGACGGCTTCGTTGAGCAGGCCGCCGGGATTGGCGCGGAGGTCGAGGACGAGGCCGGTCAGCGGGGCGTTCTTCTGGAACTTGTCGAGGGCGTCGCCGACCTCGCGGCTGGTGGTCTCCATGAACTGGGTGACGTGCATGTAGCCGACGCCGGGCTTGATCAGGAAGGCGAGATCGACGGAGTTGCGGGGAATCTCGTCGCGGACGAGGTCGAAGACCATGGGCTTGTCCGTGCCTTCGCGACTGATGGTGACCTGAACGTGGGTGTTGCGCGGGCCCTTGAGCATTGAGGCGACGGCGACGGAGTCCATGCCGATGGTCGATTTGCCGTCGATCGAGAGGATGACGTCGCCGGGGCGGAGGCCGGCTTTGAAGGACGGGGTTCCTTCGAAGGGGTTGAGAACGACGATCTTGGTGGTGCCGTTCTTGTCCGGCTGCGGCTGGATGCTCATGCCGACGCCGTAGTACTTGCCGTGCTGATCTTCGCGCATCTGGGCGAAGGCCTTGGGATCGTAGAAGTTGGAGTGGGGATCCAAGGTGTGGAGCATGGCCGGGATGGCGCCGTCGTAGATGGCTTTGTCGGGCTTGTCGCCGGTAAGCTTTTCCGCGTAGTTCTGCTCGACGATGGAGTAGACGTCGGTGAAGTTATGGAGCGAGTCGCGCAGGGTGTTTTCGTCGGAGGCGGACTGGGCGGCGACGCGCTGGCTGATGAAGGAGCCGGCGACGGCACAGGTTCCGAGGAAGACAGCGGCGGAGAGGAGGGCGCGACGAGTGCGGGGTGCCATAGGCGTTCTGATGACCTCAGGGGAAGTGCGGGGTGCGCGTGGTTGGCGCGCGATGGGGAAGAGGCGCGGCTCGCCGGAGTTTGGACGGAGTATAGCATCGCGAGGTGAGCAGAGGCGGTGGCGCGAAGGTGGGATGGCGAGGCGGAAGTTGCGACGGCATGCAGCCCATTTAGAATGGATGGACCAGATAACGATCTGCAAAGAGCGCGGTCGAACTGGATCTAGCGGTAGTGCGCACTGTGCCGTCTGGCCGAACGCGCGAGAGTTGGTGATGATGTTGGCAGGATGCAAGGCGCAGAGGGTTTATAGGGTTTGGGTGGGTGGTTTGGTGGCAGCAGCGGCGCTTTCGGCGCCGGTCTGGTCGCAGACGCCGCGGTATCAAAGTCCGTATGGCGCGGGGCCGACGGCTGCGCCGGTTGCCGCACCGACCTTGCCATCGCCGGCGCCAATTACGCCGAATGGGGCGGTGGTGGAGGATGTGATTGTCCGGGTGAACGATCAGATCATCAGCCGCAGCGACGTTGAGCGCTCCGAGCAGCAGCTGCAGCAGGAGTTGCAGCAGCAGAACCTGCCGGCGAGTGAGGCCGAGCAGCGGCAGAAGGACATGCTGCGCGACATGATCGACCAGCAACTGCTGCTGAGTAAGGCGAAGGAACTTGGCCTGAACGCGGATGCCGAGGTGATACGGCGGCTAGATGAGATTCGCAAGCAGAACCATCTTGATTCGATGGAGGACCTCGAAAAGTCTGCGCGGCAGCAGGGCGTGAACTTTGAGGACTTCAAGGCAAATATCAAGAATGGAGTTCTGACGCAGCAGGTGGTCCGCGATGAGGTTGGCCGGCGGCTGCAGCCGACGCAGGGTGCGGAGCAGGCGTATTACACGGCGCACAAGCAGGAGTTTGAGCAGCCGGAGCAGGTCCGGCTGAGCGAGATTCTGATTCCGACGCCGGCGGACGCGACCGAGGCACAGGTGGCGCAGGCGCAGAGCAAGGCGGCGGGGATCGACGCGAAGGTGAAGGCGGGCGGGGACTTTGCTGCTTTGGCGAAGGAGAACTCGGGCGGGCAGACGGCGCCGACTGGAGGGGATCTTGGCCTGTACAAGCGGGGAGGTCTGGCGAAGGTGATTGAAGATCAGACGTTTTCGCTGCCGGTGGGGCAGGCGACGGCGCCGATCCGGACTCGTCAGGGGTATGTGATTTTGAAGGTGACGGAGCGCCAGGAGGCAGGCGTTCCAACGCTCAAGCAGGTGGAGCCGCAGGTGCAGGAGGCTCTGTACATGCAGCAGATGCAGCCGGCGCTGCGAACGTACCTGACGAGGCTTCGGGAGGAGGCGTCGATGGACGTGAAGCCGGGGTTTGTGGACTCCGGTGCGAGCCCGCGGCAGACGAAGTTTGTGTATACGGCGTATTCGGCGCCTACGCCGAAGAAGAAGAAGGCGGCACAGAAGGCGCGCTTTGACCGCGACCACGGCATTGCGCCGACGACCGCAGCGAACGGGATGACGCCGCTGCCGGCGGGGGTTGCGCCGTCGGTGGTGGACCGGCGGGTAAGCGGCGCGACACCGCTGCCGGGGACGACAGCGGCTGTGGCAGCGGCTGTGAATGCACCGGCTGCGACGGGCACGGTGACGACGGCTGCCGTCAATACAGACAGTGGTAAGAGCAAGGCCAGGCTGGTTACGGTAAAGAACGGCAAGGAAAAGAAGATACGGCGGGAGAAGATTCGCTACGGGCAGGCGCCGCGAACGGCGCTGCCGGCTGGACCGGAGGAGGTCTCGCGGGGCGGGGACGTGGGAGCGGGGGCGGAGTCCGCGGCTGTGACACCGGGCGGGACCATGGAGAACCTTGGCAAGCCGAAGCAGGGGGGTGATGTGGCACCGGGTGTGGCGATGGCACCAACGGAGGTAGCGACGGAGACGTCGGCCCCGGACGCTGATCCGCTGGCGCCGAAGTCGGTGAGCAATGGCAAGACGCGGTTCAGCGCTCGAGACAAGGAGTTTCACGCCGAGAAGGTCGCGGAGAAGCAGGCGAGGGCGAAGGAGAAGGTGGTCGCAACGCCGGCCGGCCCCGGTGTGGAGGAGGCTGCGACGCAGAACACGCAGGCAGCGCCGCTGGGCCTGAACGGCGACACCAAAAAGAAGATCAAGCCGAAGAAGGTAAAGGGCGATGCGAAGGAGAGGTTGCAGGACAAGAAGCCGGCAGCGGCTCCGGCTCCGGTTGACCCGACGGTCAGTCCAAATCTGCATGTGACACCGACGGATACGGCGCCGGCGGCTCCGCCTGCCGATGGCGGGACGACGTTGCCGCCGGCGAGTACACCGCCAGTTGGTGATCTGCCGAGCGGTCTACCGCCGCCGAGTGGGGCGCCTCCTTCCCAATAGGGGCGGAGATGTGGAGCAACGCGCGCGGGGATCATCTCCTTCGCGCATTTGCTATTTGGAGCGGTCGAGGCATGGCAGGATGAACGGGTGTTCTGAGGGACGATGAAAGACTTTTTTATAGCGGATGCGGCGAAGTTCGAGAACGCGCGGGTGGTGTCGTACTTTGCTTTGGTGACGGTGTCGGTGCGCGAGAAGAAGGGTGACGCGGGCCAATATCTGGCGCTGGTGCTGGGCGATAAGACGGGACAGATGGAGGCGCGGATGTGGGAGGAGTTCGCGGACTCTATTGGAACTTGTAACGAAGGATGTTACGTAAAGGTGCAGGGACAGGTCTCGAAGTACCAGGGCAAGTTCCAGATCACGCTTGAGAAGATGCGCCTCGCGGCCTCGAGCGAGGTGGAGCCGGCGGATTTCCAGCCCACGACGCGGTTTGATGTAGAGACGATGTGGGCGGAGCTGCGGGGCTTGGTCAGCGCGTTCGCGAATGAGGACCTGAGACGGCTGGTATTTGCGTTTCTGGATGATGAAGAGCTGGCGGCGGCGTACAAGAGCGCGCCGGCGGCGAAGCGGCTGCACCACGCGTGGATTGGCGGGCTGCTGGAGCATGTGTTGGCGCTGGTGAAGGTGTGCCTGGCGACGGCGCCGCTCTATCCGGAGGTGGATGCGGACCTGCTGGTGACGGGCGCGATCCTGCACGACATCGGGAAGGTAAAGGAGCTGAAATGGGCAAGCAGCTTCGGCTACACCATGGAAGGTCAGCTGGTGGGACACATCTCGATTGCCCAACGCATGCTTGAGGAGAAGGTGCGCGGTCTGCTTGATTTCCCGGAGCGGCTGAGGGTGCTGGTGGAGCACATGATTCTGAGCCACCACGGGAGGTACGAGTTTGGCAGCCCGAAGCTGCCGATGACGCCGGAGGCCATTCTGCTGAGCGCGCTGGACGATCTGGAGGCGAAGTTCGAGGCGATGCGGCGGGAGTTTGAGGGGGCCGCGAGTGCAGGCAAGAAGCCGGGAGAGCTGACCGATTGGGTGCGGAGCATGGAACGGCCGCTGCTGAACTCGCGGGAGTATCTGAAGGGCTGAAGCTAGGTTAGAAGTGTTTGGCGTGGACGAGCTGCTTCCAGTCGGTCTCAGTCTGATCGGTGTAGGCGCGCGCGAACTTGAGTATGGCGTCGTCGAACCGGGCGCTCTTGCCGATGTAGCCGGAGATCGCAACGGGGTCGCCGGCGCGGGCATGGCCGCGGGCAAGGAGTTCGCCACAGAGGTCGGCGTAGTCGACCAGGGCGTCGGGCGTGAGGCTTTCGAGATCGAGTGAACCCTTGTGGTCGTTGAGTTGGCGGACGAGGAAGTCGCGCTGCTTGATAACAGTCCAGCCGAGGAAGGGATCGGACTGGAGCTGCATGGCGCGTTGACCTTCGACGACGCGACGACCCTGATGGGCGGGCATGGCGGGTGGGTCGGCGAGGTAGCTGGTGTAGGCGGAGGGAGCCTCTTCCTTGATCTGCAGGAAGAGCGGATCGTCCGGGCTGTTGCCTTCGAGGTAGATGCAGAAGTCGCGCAGGCCGACGGAGCCGGTGCCGACGACTTTGAAGGCCACGTCGATGGGGGTGTACTGGTCGAGGAAGTGACGGCGTTCCGGCTGGAGGCTCTTGCGATAGACCGAGAGCGACGCGATGACCTCTTCTGCAACGGAGCCGGTCAGGCGTTCGAGCAGGGGCGGCTCGGAGCGGAAGCGGCGCGCCTGGGGGTTTTGCAGTGGCTTGCTGGAGGAACTCTTCGCCGACTCCGCTTTGGAGGGTTTCTCTGCTTTGGGTATGGGCTCGGTGAGGGTGTCGAGGTTGTGCAGCGGAGTGGAGCGTTCGGCTTTCTCGAGGATTTCAGAGATAGGCGTGATGTGGCCCAGGCGACGAACGGTGTATCGGGCGAGTTCGAGGACGGGCATTGCAGCGAAGAGGCGGATGCTCTTGCGGTAACGCTCCAACAGGTGAGAGGCGGCTTCGCGGGCTTCGGAGTTGCTGACTTTGGCGGCCTGGCCGGCGAGGAGGACGCTGGTGGTGAGTCGTTTGAGATCCCACTCGAAGGGGCCGCGGATGGATTCGTCGAAGTCGTTGATGTCGAAGACGAGTTTGCCGTCGACACCGGCGTAGGCGCCGAGGTTGCGGACGTGGGCGTCGCCGCAGAGCTGGGTGATGAGGCTGGAGTTGGGCTGGAGGGAGAGATCGTAGGCCATGATGGGGACGGCGCCGCGAAAGAAGCCGAAGGGCGAGGCAGACATGAGCTGATAGCGGAGATCGAGCAGGCGCGGAAGACGGCCCTGCATGGCGCTGCGCAGCAGACTCATGGCGTCGCGATGGCGGAGTTTGGGATCCCAGTTGCGATGCTGCGAGCGAGGGAGTTGTTTGCGGCTGCGCTGGCCTGCGGTGCGGCGTTCGACCGGCGAGAGAGTTGAGGACATGCCTTTATGGTACGTGGCGGCGAGTCTCTTGGCTGCTGCGCAGGCAGGAATGACGGGGGGCTGGGGTCCGCGCGGTCGTAGATTGCAAGAGTGCAGGAGGAGAGCGGCTCATTGCTGTAGCTCCTACAATTTGCGTATAAGGTTTCGCTTATGTACTATCCTCGCATCACGATGCTGGTTTCGAAGACTGACAACGATGTGTTCAAGGCCATTGCCCATCCGGCGCGGCGCGAGATTCTGTCGCTGCTCTCGGTCGCGTCACGCTCGGTCAAAGAGCTCACGGCAGAGTTTGCGATGTCACAGCCGGCTGTCTCGCAGCATTTGAAGGAGCTGCGCGACGCGCATCTGGTGGTGGCGGATCGCGTGGGTCTGGAGCAACGGTATCGGTTGACCGCAGAACCTTTGAAGCAGGTACTGGACTGGACCGCGCAGTACCGCACGCTATTCGATCCGGCCGGGCATGCCTGGTCGATGAAGCCGATCAGAGCACCAAAGAAGGAGGAGATCCATGGCCGTTGAGGGTTCCGTGCCGATGCCAGGCGTGATCGTGCCGCACCTGGTGGTTCGTGATGCGGCGGAGGCGGTTGCATTTTATGAACGAGCTTTCTCGGCGACGGTTCTGTACCGATCGCCTTCGCCGAGCGGAGTGGGAGAACACATACACGTCAGGATGTGGGACTCTCTCGTGCAGCTCTCTACGGAGGAGCCGGCTCAGCGGGGGGAACGGGTGGAGGGCGCGCTTCTTGCCTCACCGGAGAGCTTGCAGGGGTCAACCTGCGTGTTCCAGATCGGCGTGCCCGATGTGGATGCGGCGTACAAGCGGGCGATTGACCATGGCGCGAGCCCCGCGTTACCGCCAGTGGACATGTTCTGGGGAGATCGTTATGGCTGGGTGAGAGATCCTTTTGGGCATGTGTGGGCGTTATCGACCGTTCAGGAGGTGCTCAGCCCCGAAGAGGTCGAAGGAAGGCTTCGAGCATTTAGCACGCACATGAAAGGAACGTATGAGGTTGCTTGTTGCATTTCTTCTTCTGTTAGGCTCGCCCTGCTTCGCGCAGGGTGCATCGAGTCCGGCTGATCTCTTCAAGTCGCTGACCTTCCTTGAAGGAAGCTGGGAGGCGACTACGAAAGACAGCGCGGGGGTCCACGTGGTGGGGAGCTATGTGTTCAAGCCGGAGCTCGGGGGGCACATCCTGGGCCGTCATGTGACGAGCCTGACTGCCTGCAAGGGGCCGGACAGCTTTGATTGCGAACACGGCGATCTGCTGTATGTCTTTGCGGAGGCTCCGGGACAGCCGCTGAAGGCAATCTACTTCGATAATGAAGGGCACGTAATCCACTATGCAGTCTCGACGCCTGGGCCGACCACGGCGGTCTTTCTTTCCGACAGCTCGCAGCCCGGGCCTCAGTTTCGACTTACCTACGAGTTGAAGAACTCCGTTATGAGCGGCAAGTTCCAGATGCACATGCCGGGACAGACGGAATGGCGATCGTACCTGGAGTGGAGTGGCGGAAAGAAGCAATAGATCCGGCGTGCGCCGCGATGAGTTTGCGAGAATGAAGACTCATGCGAAGACCTTTATTGGCGCTGGCGGTGGCGGCGTTTGGGATTGGGACGTCGGAGTTCATCATCATGGGGCTGCTGCCGGATCTGGCGCGCAGCTTTGGGGTGACTATTCCGAAGGCGGGGCTGCTGGTCTCGGGGTACGCGCTGAGTGTGACGATTGGATCGCCCGTGATGGCGTTGGCGATGGGACGGCTGAACCGGAAGACGGCGCTGCTGCTGCTGATGGGCGTGTTTGTGCTGGGCAATGGCTTGTGCGCAGTGGCACCGACGTTTCGGCTGCTGATGGCGGCGCGGGTGATGACGGCGCTGTGCCACGGGGCCTTCTTTGGGATTGGGAGTATTGTGGCGGCGTCTGTGGTGCCGAAGGAGAAGCGGGCACAGGCGATCACGATCATGTTCAGCGGGCTGACGCTGGCGAATGTGCTGGGGGTGCCGGCGGGGACGGCGCTGGGGCAGGCGTTTGGCTGGCGAGCGGCGTTCATGGCGATTGTGCCGATCGGGTTGGTGGCGGGGGCGGCGGTGTGGGCGATGGTGCCGCGGCAGGAGCCGGAGGTGGTGCGCTTGCGGCACGAGATGAAGGCGGTGCTGCGACCGGGGGTGCAGCTGGTGCTGGTGCTGAGTACGCTGAGCTCGGTGGCGCTGTTCTGCGTGTTTACGTACATTGCGCCGATGCTGGAACAGGTGACGCGGCTCTCCGAGCATGCGGTGACGTGGGTGCTGGTGGTGTTTGGGGTGGGGATTACGGTCGGGACGCTGGTGGGTGGGCGGCTGAGTGACTGGAAGCAGATTCCGACGATTCTGGGTGGATTTGTGCTGCTGATTGCGATGTTGCTGGTGATGCCGCTGGTGATGCGGGTGCCGTGGGCGATGGTGGCGCTGGTGTTTGTGTGGGGCGCAGTGAGCTTTGGGACGGGAGCGCCGATGCAGGCGCGGATTGTGGATCAGGCGAAGGGCGCGCCGAATCTGGCGTCGACGCTGAACCAGGGGGCGTTCAACCTGGGCAATGCAATGGGCGCGAGCCTGGGTGGTCTGGTGCTGACGGCGGGATACGGGTATGTGCGTCTGCCGCTGGCGGCGGCGGCGATTGCTGTGGTGGGGCTGGGAGCGGCAGGTGTGGCGCGGTGGGTGGAGGGACGGGACGCGCTAGGCGAGATGCTTGCTGACTCGGGGAAGTGAGGTTTTTGATCAGGAGCGAGTGAGAGTAGCGGACGTAAATGCCAGGTTGCAAGCACCCCCAAACACCGATCCGGTGACTGACAGGGTGGCACCCGTAGGATCTGTCAGGGAGCCGCTCAACCCGAGGTGTGATCCGTCGTTCATAAGGAAGTCGATCGTGATGGTGTCGCCTGCGATATAGCTCGAAGCGATATCGCCCGCGGTTGTGCCAGTGGTGAAGCAGGTAGAGCCGGTGACGGTGAGGGTGGCTGAGAGAGGAAGCTGGTAGGCGCTGAAGTTTCCGCGCGTGAAAAGAGTCGGTGAGCCTTGAGACACCTGTAGCGTGTATGCGACCGTCGGGTTGCCGTGGCCGGGGAATGGACCACTGTAGCCTTGCCCCGCGTACATTCCGTTGAGGGGCGCGATCGAAGCCGCTGTGAAGCTTGCAGAGTGGGAGTAGCTGCACGTCTGTGTGCCGGTTATGGCAGTAGCGGAAGAGGAAAGGGTGTAGTTGCCGCTCCAGAGACCAGGCGAGGCAGCGGGTGGCGAGTTGCCGGAGAGCATGATCTGAAAGAGCGCGAGGGAAGGATCGGGTGGTGCGCCTGGGTTCGAGGAGACGGCGGTGAAGGAGCCATCATTGGAGATGACGCCCGAGAGATTGAAGGATCCGCCGACCGTGGACTCCGGAGAACACTGCAGTTGAACGTTGCCCTGGCCGGTGATTTGGTTGCCGATGACGACCAAGGTGGTCGAGAGCATGGGCAGAGATTCGGGCGTACGGCTTCCTGCGATGGCCCAGTTGCCGGTGAGAGTTGTCGGCGCAGAGGGTTGGGGGATCGGCGTAGGTGGCGAGGTGGGGTGCCCGGGTCCTGCGCAGGATGAAAGAGTAATGCTGCCGAGAGTAAGCAGTGCAAGCTGGCGGAGTAGGCGAAGCGCGGTCATGGCGAACTGCAGCGATGCTAGCAAAGCTGTGAGGTAAGTCTCTGCGTAAAGTGGCGAGCGGAAGTTACGGAAGTTGCACAAGCTTTCGGTCCTCCGGTGCGACGCCGCGGCTATACGGGTTCGTTACAATTGAAATTGCTGCTTTTTGCGTCGTTCTTGGCGCGGTGATGGGGGATGATGCTGCGATTTTCTACAGCCGGGGAGAGCCATGGCGAGGCGCTGGTGGCGCTGGTGAGCGGGCTACCGGCGGGGGTGCCGGTGGACCAGGAGTTTGTGAACCGGGAGCTGTGGAGGCGGCAGCAGGGGTATGGACGCGGCGGCCGGATGCGGATCGAGAAGGATACGGCGCACGTTCTGAGCGGGGTGCGACACGGAAAGACGATCGGCTCGCCGGTGGCGATGACGCTCGCGAACAAGGATTGGAAGAACTGGGAAGAGATCTTGCCAGTGGGCGCGGGAGAGGCGGAGAAGCACAAGGCGGTGGCGTCGCCGCGGCCGGGGCATGCGGATCTGGCGGGCTCGCTGAAGTACAACTTTACGGATGCGCGGTATGTGCTGGAGCGGGCGAGTGCGCGGGAGAGTGCGGCGCGGGTGGCGTGCGGCGCGATGGCGAAGCTGTTGCTGCGGGAGCTCGGCGTGCTGGTGGGGAGCCATGTGGTTCGCGTAGGCCGGCAGGAGTTGGGGCGGGACGCCACGTGGGAGGAGATTGCCGCGTTGGCGCTGAAGGAGGAGGTGGTGCTGGGGTGTGTCGATGCCGAGGCAGAAGGACGCATGAAGGCGGAGGTGGATGGGGCGCTGCGGACGGGCGACACCATTGGTGGCGTGTTTGAGGTGGTGGTGCACGGGCTGCCGCCGGGTGTGGGCACGCATGTGAACTGGGACGAGCGGATGGATGGATTGCTGGCGCAGGCGGTGATGAGTTTGCAGGCGGTGAAGGCGGTGGAGCTTGGGCGTGGGGTGACGGCAGCGGAGTCTTTGGGGTCCGCTGTGCACGACGCGATCGGGTATCGGGAAGAGGACGGCCAAGCGAGCAACGGGGATGGATTTACGCGGTTTTCGCGGGAGAGGAACAACGCCGGAGGGATCGAGGGCGGCATCTCGAATGGTGAGGACGTCGTGGTGCGCGGGTACCTGAAGCCGATCTCCACGCTGCGGCGTCCGCTGGGTTCGGTGAGCTTCGAGACGCGGGAGCCGGTGAAGGCGGCGTATGAGCGATCGGATGTGTGTGTAGTTCCGGCAGCGGGGGTTGCGGCCGAGGCGATGGTTGCGTTGACGATTGCGCGGTTGGTAATCGACAAGTTCGGCGGGGACTCGTTGGGGGAGATGCAGCGGAACTTCGAGGGGTATGCACGGCAGATTCGGGCGTATTGAGGCGACGGCGCGGGATTGCCCGACCGCGAGCGCTGTAGCGGATGAAGGAAGAGATCGGCGGATGCCTTTCGGAGCGATTTTTCGAGGGTATGGATCAAGGTGATTCGGTCGGGCTTAACTTCGCGGCCGGAGGGCCGATAGAGGGAGTAGGACGGTGGCAAAGAAGGCGTTGACGATCCATGAGGTGGTGAAGTATCCCGAGCCGGTGCTGGCGAAGCGGGCCGATGAGGTAACGGCGTTTGACAAGGAGCTGGCGACGCTGGTGGAGGAGATGTTTGATTCCATGTATGCCGCGCAGGGTATCGGGCTGGCGGCGCCGCAGATTTCGATCGGCAAGCGGATCGCCGTGATCGATGTGAGCTTCAAGAAGGAGCCGAAGGAGAAGATCGCTTTGATCAATCCGGAGATTGTGGAGGGAACGGGCAAGCAGGTGGAGGAGGAGGGATGCCTGAGTTTGCCGGACATTCGCGAGAAGGTGCAGCGATCGGCGTGGGTGAAGGTTCGGGCGCAGGATGTAAATGGCGAGTGGTTTGAGGTGGAGGGCGAGGAGTTGCTGGCGCGGGCGCTGCAGCATGAGATCGATCACCTGGATGGCATTTTGTTTATTGACCGGATCAGCCGGCTGAAGCGGGAGATGGTGGTGCGCAAGATCAAGAAGCTGCAGAAGAACGGCGAATGGTAAGTGCTTCGGTACTTCGTACCGTTTTCGACCGCTTCGCGGTGTTCGTGGCTGACATAAGGCTGTATCGGAACGTGGCGGTGATGGATTGAGGATTGTTTTCTGCGGAACGCCGGAGTTCGCGGTGCCGAGTTTGCGGGCGGTGCTGGCTGCGGGGCACGAAGTGGGTCTGGTGGTGACCCAGCCGGACCGGGCCGCCGGGCGGGGGCTGGAGATGCACGTTCCCGCGGTGAAGCTGGCGGCGATTGAAGCAGGTCTGCGCGTAACGCAGCCGGAGCGTATTAAGAGGAACACGGAGTTTCGCGCGAACGTGGAGTCGATTCAGCCGGACGCGATCGTGGTGGTGGCCTTCGGCCGGCTGATTCCTGACTGGATGCTGTCGCTGCCGCGCTTCGGGAACATCAACGTTCATGGAAGTCTGCTGCCGAAGTATCGCGGGGCAGCTCCGATCCAGTGGGCTGTGGCGATGGGCGAGCGAGTGACCGGCGTGACGACGATGCGGCTGGACGCGGGGCTGGACACGGGTCCGATGCTGCTGGCGCGTGAGGTGCCGGTGCCCGAGCGCGGCATGGCGCGTGAGCTGTTTCCGCTGCTTGCGAAGGTTGGGGCTGAGCTGCTGGTGGAGACCTTGGCGGGACTTGCCGCGGGTGCCGTGCGTGCTGTCGAACAGGACCATGCGCAGGCAACTTTAGCGCCACTTCTGACCCGAGAGGATGGTCGCGTGGATTTTCGGGAGTCAGCTGCGGCGATCTGGAACCGATGGCGCGGCTTTTATCCGTGGCCTGGAGCGCACAGCCAATTTCGCGGGAAGAAGCTGCTGGTGCACGGCATGGCGCCCGCGGTGATGGAGGGCTTGAACGAGCCGTCTGCGGTGGCGCCTGAGGGCGAGATCGTCGCGGCGAAGGATCGTTTGCTGGTGGGTTGCGGAGGCGGGACCACTCTCGAGTTGATGGAGGTGCAGGTTGAAGGAAAGAAGCGGATGTCGGCGACGGAGTTTGTGCATGGATACCAGGTGAAGGGGGGCGAGCGGCTTGGCTGAGCGCAGGGCAGGCGAACGACCAGGCAGGAGTCGAGCAGAGAAACCCATGTCTGCCAGTTCGGGCGGGTTGCAGACGGACGAGGCGAAGAGTCCAGCGAAGGTGATTGCGGGCGGCCGGCCGGAGACGGTCTCAGCAGCGCGAAGGGCGGCGTTCCGCGTGCTGATGGAGGTGGGAGCGGGCAGGGCTCACTCAGACGAGCTGCTGCATGCGACCGGATCGGAGGCCGCGCTCGAAGGTCTAAGCGAGGCGGATCGCGATCTCGCCATGGCGCTGGTGATGGGTGTGCTGCGCTGGCAGATCGCGCTGGATGCACGGCTGAGGGGTCTCTTTGCGCGGCCTGACAGCGTGGTTGCGGCAGAGGTTATGGTGGCGCTACGAATGGGGGCGTTTCAGCTGCTGCACATGGATCGCATACCGGCGCATGCGGCACTGAGCGAAAGTGTAGCGATGACGCGGGCGGCGGGGCAGGAGTATGCGACGGGCATGGTGAATGCGGTGCTGCGGAAGATTGCCACCGGCCCGAAGGTTGCGCCGCCGAAGATCTTTGAGACGGTGCAGGCGATGGCGGAACGGCTGGGGCATCCGGCGTGGCTGGTTGAGCGATGGGTTAGTGCCTACGGACGCACGGCGGCGATCGCAATCTGCGAGGCCGGCCAGCAGGAGCCGCGGGGGGCGGGTTTGCTCGCGCCTATGGACGCGGTTCCGGCGATGGATGAGGGATCGCGGCTGATTGCGGAGCTAGCGGCGATTGCCGTCCCTCGTAGCGGTATCCAGGACCTGCGCGTTTGGGACTGTTGCGCGGCGCCGGGCGGGAAGACGGCGGTGCTGGCGGCGCGGCTGGCGGAGGCGGAGGGTGGATTCGAGATGTTGGCGACAGACGTGAACGGGCGGCGGCTGCGGGCGATGGAGGAGCGCCTGGGAGTGAGGGCGATGAGTGCCGGGCTGGGTGGCCGCGTACGCTGCCTGGTTGCCGATGCCACGACGCTGCCAGTGGCCGAAGGGATGTTTGATCTGGTGCTGTGCGATGTTCCGTGCAGTGGAACGGGAACGCTGGCGAGAAATCCGGAGATACGGCTGCGCGTGACAGCTGCGGAGCTGCCACGGCAGGCGTTGCGGCAACGGCAGATCCTGCAGGCAGCGATGGCGCGGGTGGCTGCAGGCGGGCGATTGCTGTACTCAACCTGCTCGCTTGAGGTGGAGGAATGTGAACGAGTGGTAGAGCGTGTGCTTAAAGCGTGTGGAGAGGAGTGGAGGCGTATTTCGCTTGATGGATGTCTTGAGCAGCTCCGCCAGCGCGGAGTTTTGCTGGGTGGCGCGATGGATCTGGTGCGGGATGGAGGCTTGCGAACACTGCCCGGCGTGCATCCGGTGGACGGATTTTATGCCGTGCTGCTGGGTCGGGCCTAGTGCGGAACGGAGAGGCGAATGGCTTCGCCGCGGGTGACGCGATGGCCTGCCTGCGGGAATTGACCGGTCACCAGCACGGAGGGTGAGATTTGAACGACGGGCACGGATGCTGGTGTGGTTGGCGAGCCCTGCCCGGGAACGAAGGAGTCGTGGTAGACCGGCTCGGAGGTCGCCGCGACCGGTGGGGCGGGGATATCCGCGTAGACCCGGAGGCCCAATTCCCTAGCGCGGGCGGACGCGGCGGCGAGGGTGAGACCGGTGAAGTTTGGGGTGACGAAGGCCTGGGGAGCGGTGGTAAGGGGCTCACTGAGAAGCAGGCTAACCGACGGGCGATCGACCCCTTCGGCATTAGGCGGCGGGGTCTGAGCAAGCACAAGACCTGCATCTCCCGGAGATGGAACGGCTGCGACGACACCGACCTCGAGCGAGGCTTTGCGAAGAGCAAGTGAGGCCGGACGCTCGGCCTGGCCGACCACGTCAGGGATCGAGACCTGCTGCGGGCCCAGGCTTTCCGTAATGCGGATCGGCCACTCATGACGAACCACGACGCCGGGTGCGGGAGATTGGCCAAGGATGTGACCGGATGCGGTGGTGGTGGAGTAGAAGCGGTTCTCGAGGCGGAGACTGAGGCCAAGACGGCCCGCGGTGTGAGCCGCTTCCGCAAGCGTGAGGCCGGCGAGCGACGGCACTTCGACCTCACTGCCATGGATGGCGAAGCGCATGGCGAGGAAGGCGGAGAGCAGAGCGACGGCAAGCATGGCCATGGCCGTCAGCAGGATGGAGAAGAAGCGCTTCATCGATCTGTTTGAGGATACAGGGCGCGGCGTGTGAGGGTGTTTGCGTCAAGGCGGGCGGAGTTAGCGGCGGTTGTCGGTGGCGGGCTCCGGATGGATGAGCAGGCGGGCGACCTCCGGGGAGTCGCGTTTGAACTCCGTCTCGAGGCTGGTGATGAGTTCATGGACGCGGGCCATGGGGAGATCGTCCGGAAGGGTGCAGTGACAGGAGACCTGGATCAGATCGTCATGGTTGTGTAGGCCGCTCGTGCGCGTAACGAGGACATCATGGATGTCGAGGATGCCGGCGATCGAGCTGGAGAGGCGCCGCAGCCGAACTTCAAGCTGGCGATCCCGGTCGAGAGAGGAAGGCTGGGCGATGGTGGAGGGCTCACTCTCGATGTGGGTGAGGATGGACCGGATCTCGGGAACATCCTTGTGGATGTCGGCTTCAAGCTCGGTGACCAGGTCATGCGCCTGGCGGAGCGGCATGGTCTCGTCAACTTCGAGATGCTGCTCCAGATGAAGGCCCTCGCTGTGTTTCTGCAGGGTGAGGTCATGAATGGCGAGGTTAGCGCGGGCGGCAACGGCGCGAACGCGATCATGAACAGTCTCCGCCTTGCTGGCGAGGGGCACCGAGTGGATGATCACATCCGCGCCCGGGAGGTGGCGATCGACGGCCGCGGTCGCCGCCTGGGTGATCTGCTCAGTGCGCTGAAAGGTGAGGTTGCGCGGCATGCCAAGCGTGAGGTCGGCGAAGAAACTCGGACCCGACTGCCGGACGCGGAGCCGATCGATGCTGAGAACGCCATCGATGGCGGCCAGTTCACGATGCAGATCACGGCGGATATTGGCGGGGGACCCGTCCGGGTTCTGGCTGGGCGTGGCGTCCAGAAGGTTGTCGATGGTCTGCCGGGCCAGCCGCCAGGTCACACGCAGGATGATGGCTGAGACCGCGAGGGCGGCAATTGGATCAGCAATCTCAAGGACGCTGATGTGGAAGCGTCCGCCGACCCAGGTCGCAAGAAGGCCAACGAGGACGGCGGTAGAGGACCAGATATCCGTGCTGAAGTGGATGGCGTCTGCTTCAAGCGCGAGCGATTGATATTCCCGCGCGGTTTGATGAAGCTTGCGAGCGCGCGAGAAATCAACAGCGATCGAAAGCAGAAGGACGACGAAGGGCCAGGGACCCAGCGTGAGCGAGAGATGCTCGCGAAAGATCAGGCGGCGCACTGCTTCGGTGATGATCCAGATGCTGGAGGCGAGCATGAGGACCGTCTCGACGAAGGCGGAGAGACTCTCGATCTTGCCGTGGCCATAGTTGTGCTCGTCGTCGGCAGGACGATCGGCGACGCGAACGGAGAAGAGCGTAATGAAGGCCGCAACAAGATCGATGGAGGAGTGCGCCGCTTCGGACAACATGCCGAGCGACCCTGTGAGCAGGCCGGTGAGCAGCTTGAGCGCTGTGATGACGAGGGCGGCGAGTACAGAGAAGAGAGCGGCGGAGCGCTTGGCGGAGCTTCGAGACGCGACACTCGCCGGGGCGTTCATAGGGACGATGCTACATGGTCCGCATGACGAAGAACGCTTCTATAGAGCGTCATTTTGATCCGCGATAGAGGCCTGCCGTGCCGAAGGTATAGCCGGTCCAGCGCGCATTCTGAAAGCCGGCGTTGTTCATGAGTGTGAGCATGCGCGGAGGTCGCGGGAAGCGTTCGACGGATGCGGGAAGATAGCGATAGGCGGCGGGTGAGCCGGAGATGAGGCCGCCGAGCAGCGGAAGGACTCGTTTGAAGTAGAGCGAGTAGAGCAGGCCGGTAAGTCCACCGGGTTGATTACACTCGAGGATGGCGATCTGGCCGCCGGGCCGAAGGATGCGATGGACCTCTGCGAGGCCGTCGGCGTAGTTTGCCAGGTTGCGAAAGCCAAAGGCGAAGGTGACGAGATCGAACGAGGCGGCAGGAAACGGCAGATGCAAGGCGTCGACTTCGACGAAGCGCGCGTCGCCGCGGGCGTGCTTTAGACGGGCGCGGGCGAGCATCTCGGGAGAGAAGTCGCCGCCCAGAATGGGTTCTGCCTGCGGCGGGCGATAGGTGAGCAAAGCGGCCGTCATATCGCCTGTGCCGCAACAGAGATCGAGGATGTGTGCGTTTTGATCTTTGAGGAGGGGACGCAGGGTGCGGGCGGCGCGACGCCACCAGAAGCGATCCAGACCGAAGGAGAGCAGGTGGTTGGCTCGATCGTAGGTCGGGGCAATGGTGTCGAACATCTGCTGCACGTTGGCGGCGGCATCGACCTCGGTCTGGGTGCCCTCCGGCCGGGCGCCGATCGCGGGAGGGATCACGAGCGCCGCCTCTTTCGCCGCGGTCCGGCGGTACGATCCTGTGCGTCAGTGAGGATGGATTCTGCTACAGCCAGCAGCTCGAGCGAGGTAACGTCTTCGACGGGTATGACTGATCCGATCTTCGTGGGGAGGATGAAGGAGAGGATGCCGGAGCGCGTCTTTTTGTCGGACCCGGTGATGGCGACGAGTTTCTTGGCCGGCACGGAGAAGGCCGGCAGTGGACCGTAGAGGTGGATGAGTGCTGTGATGCGATCGGCGTCCATCTGGGAGAGCAGGCCTCGGCGCAGGGAGAGACGGGTTGCGGCGATCATGCCCCAGGCGATGGCTTCGCCATGGAGCAGCTGTTTGTAGCCGGTGGCGGCTTCGAGGGCGTGGCCGAGCGTGTGGCCAAAGTTGAGGATCATGCGGAGACCGTGCTCGCGCTCATCGGCAGCAACGACTTCAGCCTTGATGCGAACACTGGCCTTGATGAGATGAGTAAGCGCACGGGTGTGGCCGGGATGCTGCGGATCGAGGATGCTGGCCGAATTGGCTTCAAGGAAGCGGAAGAGGCGCGGAGAGCGGATGATGGCGGCTTTGACGACCTCCTGCATGCCGGCGCGTAGCTCGCGGGCGGGCAGGGTGCGCAGCAGATCGGTATCCGCCAGAACGGCGAGCGGATGATGAAAGCTGCCGACGAGGTTCTTTCCCGCGAGGAGATTGACGCCGGTTTTTCCGCCGACAGAGGAGTCAACCTGAGCGAGGAGTGTGGTGGGAACCTGGATGAAGTCGAGCCCGCGCATATAGATGGCGGCGAGGAAGCCGGTGATGTCGCCGACGATGCCGCCGCCAAACGCGATCAGGATGGCGTCGCGGTCAGCGCGAGCGCGGGCCAGTTGATCGGCGAGGCGTTCCACGGAGGCCATGCGTTTGCGGGACTCGCCCGCGGGGAGAAAGAGGATTTGTGGCAGTGTTGCGGACGGAAAGGCGGCGAGAAAGGGAGTTGACCAGAGCGCCCAGATCTCGGGAGAGGTGATGACGAATAGGCGTGGCGAGCGGCTGGCGCTCAGGCCGTGGGACCGGCGGCCAAGCGATGCCAGAAGGCCGCCACCGACGTGGACCTGATAGCTTGCCGTCGGCGTGGAGACAGAGATGGAAGGCACAGGAGCGATGATATCGCGGCGGCTGGACAGCCCTCACAGAGGAACCGGCGGAAGGAACGAAGGACCAGCGCGAGATGCGACTGCTAGTGGATCTGACGCCGGTCTGCGAAGCGATCCGCAAGCAGAGACAGGCCAACGGTGATCGCCAGGATGCTGCCGATGACGGCGAGGGAGAGCAGGGGACCGATGACGATGTGCGGCTCCGACAGGATCTTGAGCGCGGCAAAGGCGAGAACGGCGCCCAGGCCGAAGTGCAGAAAGCGCAGCGTTGTGAGCAGATGCGCAAGCAGGAAGAAGAGCGAGCGCAGACCCATGACGGCCATGATGTTGGAGGTGTAGGCAAGAAAGGAGTTGCGAGTGATGGAGAGCACGGCGGGAATGGAGTCGAGAGCAAAGACGATGTCCGACAGTTCGATGGCGATAAGGGCGACGAAGAGGATCGTCATCGTCCTGCGGCCATCTTCAATGGCGAAGAAGCTGTCCTGCCGCAGACTGACGGGATGAAGACGGGTGAGCCAGCTGATCCACACCGGCGGCTTTTGCGTATCGCCGGCCGTTTTAGGAAGGAGCAAACGGATCGCGGCGATCAGCAGCACCGCTCCAAAGATGTAGCTGATCCATTCGAAGTGCGTCAGGAGTTGGAGGCCTGCCGCAACGAAGGCGCCGCGCATGAGGATGGCGCCGAGCACACCCCAGAAGAGGATGCGAGGCCGGTTTGCCTCTTCAATACGCAATTCGCTGAAGAGCAGCAGAAAGACGAAGAGATTGTCCACGGACAGGGCTTCTTCAACGGCATATCCGGCCAGGTACTCGGTTGCGGCAGGATGGCCCATCGCGCGGTAGATCCAGGCGGCTACCAGAAGTGCGGCGGAGATCCAGACGACGGTGGCGACGACGGCGGTCGTGTAGGCGGATTTGGGTGTTCGTTGCGGTGGCCGGTTTGACGGGCGGCGGGCGTACAGGAGTTCAGCCGCCAGGAAGGCGACAAGGAAGAGGTGAAAGCCGACCCAATGCGCGATCGGAGTGTATTGCGCCATATGGCACCTAGGATGCGAGTCATGTCGCGGACAGGGAAACTATCGTCACGCTGTGGAGCCCGAAAAGAGATGCTTGTTCCGGCTTGCCGGGTTATAGTTGCAGTCTCCCCAGAATAGCGCTACGGCAATCGATATGAAGTTACAGGAGCGAAGGATGACGCGTTTCACGGGGACTATGGTCTTGATTTTGGGCGCATTTGCGTCGAGCTGCGCAATCGCCCAGGCACCAGCGGGTGCTACCGGGCAGTGCAAGGACAACAGCTACACCAAAGCGGCGAAGAAGTGGCAGGCGTGTGCCGGTCATCAAGGGGTCCAGACCTGGTATGCCGACGCGAGTGCCGGGACGGCGCCTGCCGCAGCCTCCAGCTCCGCGGCCAAAGCAGCACCCGCTGCTGCAGCACCTGCCACAGCAGCACCTGCCGCCGCGGCACAGCCTGCACCGGCGGCGAAGTCAGCAGCGACCACCAGCACTGCGGCTGGCAAGAGCGGCCCGGCACCAGCGCGGACAACGGCTGCACCCGGCGGCGGACCCGGCATGGTGTGGGTCAACACCTCGACCAAGGTCTACCACTGCCCTGGTACCACCTTCTACGGCAAAACCAAAGAAGGCAAATACATGAGCGAGGCAGATGCCAAGTCGGCTGGGGCTCACGCTGACCGCGGCGCGGCCTGCACCAAGTAGAGGGGTTCGTAGCGCGTTTGGGTTGATCTGTCGGCCTTCGAAATATTCCGACGGATCGACCCATGCTGCTACTGGTGTTGATTGATTAGCGGGAGCATGGCGAGGAACAGGTCCGCTGAGGTTTGTAGCGATCGCGGGCTCACCTTGTCGAGGGTGTCGAGCTCTGTGTGGTGATAGCCGCCTTCAGGATGTTCGGCCGTTGGCGGGCCGTAGTCGAGATCGATGATGTCGAGTGACGGAACGCCCCGTTTGACGAACGGGAGATGATCGTCTTCGACCTCGGTCGTGTTTTTGAAGATGGCCCCGCTATGGCCCGTGTTCCTGGCAGCTACGGTGAGTAGATCGAGCAGCCAGGGCGTGGAGTTCGTGTCCCGGTCGATGTTGAGGTCCTTGTCGCCCACCATGTCCGCCAGCAGAAAGGCCTTGAGCTTCGTTAGGGTTCCATTGGAGGACCACTTCGCGGCGAGGTGACGGGAGCCGTAGAGAGAGTCTGCGGCGGACCAGGACTGGATCGCCTCCTCCCCATCAAAGAAGACGAGCCAGACCGAGTAGCCGTCGGGCGGATGCGTTCTGAGATAAGCTCCAATTTTGATGAGGAGCGCTGTCGTGACCCCGCCGTCATTGGCGCCGACGAAGTTAATATCGCGCAGGGGGTAGTTGGTCTCGTAGTGCGATCCGATGACGATGACGCCATCTTTCTTGCCCGGGTAACGCACGATGAGGTTCTGCATGGGGAGCAGGCCAGCCGGCGTGGATGCGGAAAAGCTGTCGACCTCAAAGTTGCCCCGGGCTGCTTCTGCGGTGAAGTGACCCTTGATGAAGGCAACGGCCTTCTCGTGGCCGGTGGAGCCGATCCACCGCCTGGGCGCTACCGCGAGGTACTGTTTGGCCACGTCGTAGACAGCCGCCCCGCTGACACGAGGGCTGCTCTGCGCGGTTGCCGATCGCGTCGGCGCCTGAAACGCAAGCAGCACGAAGAGGCCGAGCGACAGCGATTTGAGGAAGGTCATGCGGATCGCTTGCTTCCTCGGGCCTTGCGTCGAGCAGGATGGACGACGAAGGCAGCTCCCACGCCTAACATGTACAGCACCAGCATGGGGGCAGCGAAGACACACATGCTTAGCGGGTCCGGCGTGGGGCAGATGATGGCCGCGATGATGAAGATGATGAGGATGGCATAGCGGATGTGCCGGATGAGGAACTTGCCGTCGACGATGCCGAAGAGGGCAAGGAAGAAGATGACGATTGGCAGCTCAAAGCAGACGCCCAGACCGAGGACGATGGCAAGAAAGAAGTTGGTGTAGTCCTCAATCGTAAGCACGGCATTGAAGCGCTTGCCGAAGTCTCCGATGAGCACGCGAAGCGCGCCTGGAAAGACGTAGTGGTAGCCGAACCATGCGCCCGCAAAGAACAGGATGATGGTAACGGCCATGAACGGGACGACGTAGCGTCGCTCATTCTGATACATGCCGGGCGAGATGAAGAGCCAGACCTGGTACAGGATGAAGGGACTCGACAGGATGAAGCCGCCGTAGAGAGCCGTCTTCAAGTAGAGGTTCAAGGGGTCGGTGGGGTGCGTGTAGTTGAGCGCGATGTGCAGCTTATCGAGCGGCGCCTGAATGACGCCGTAGAGCTGCACATGGAAGGCGTACGCGACGCAGAAGCCGACCAGGAGATAGATGGTGGAGTGGATGAGCCGGCGCCGCAGCTCGTCCAGGTGCTCCATCAGGCTCATGCCGGGCAGATCAGCTCGGTCCGAGACAGCCTGCCGAACGTTATCGATAACGTCAGCCATGTTGGCCCGTCCCGTGGTTGGTCTCTGCCTCGGCAACCGAAGTGGCGGGGGCCTGTGGGATGGACTCAAAGGCTTGCGCGACATCAGGGCTGGAACGACGGACGGGCAAGCCGCTCGATGGGGGCATCATAGTGAGGTCGCCCGAGGTGGCGATGGGCAGGGGCGTCGCGGGTGCGCTGGGCTCGGGCTCGTGACGATAGCGATCGGGAGGGTCAGGAACGACCGGGGCGGCGATGGTGTGCTCCGGGACTTCAGCCAGCAAGCACGGCTCACTGCCGGTGTGGACGCCATCAACGAAGGAGACAGGCGCCGGCGAGGAGAGCTTGTCGTGCGGATGCGGAGCGAGCTCCTCATGCGGACTCTCGGCGGATGCAAGGTCGACGGCCGGTGCGGGCGCCGCGGCTTCAATGGCCGCGATCTGTTTCTGGCGGTCGGCCTGCTCCGAGATGCGCAGTTCATCTTCCATCTGCATGCGGAAGTCGTTCGAGGCACGACGAAACTCACCCATCAGCTTGCCAATCTGACGGGCAAGCTCAGGAAGCTTTTTGGGCCCGAAAAGTAGCAGCGCAATGAAAAAGATGACGGCGCTGTCCTGGAAGCTCATAGAAGTCCCATGATACGGGCTGAACGAAGGGTGGACAAATGAGGATCAGGACAGGTCACGGTACCGGATTCTGTTACCGCGAATGATCCGGTCCGCGCGGGTGAGACGTCTAAGCTGAAGAGGAAACGAGGTTAGGCCAATGAGGAAGACGTTCACGATGGGCGAGGTGCAGACCCTGCTCCCGCTTCTGGAGTCGCTGATGGTGCGGGCGCAGCAGTCTGGACTGAAGGCCGGTGTGCTGGGAGCGGAGCTGGAAGAGTTGCGGCAGCGCATCTTCGTGGCGGGCGGCCTGCACGTCGATGTGGTGGACGTGGCTGAGCAACGATCGCAACAGGCTGCGGCGATCGCCGAGACCAAGGCCACAGTCGCAGAGATCGAGGAGATCGGAGCCACACTGCACGATCTGGGTGAGGGTTTGCTTGACCTGCCATGCCGCCTGGATGGCCGCGAGGTCCTGCTTTGCTGGAAGGTGGGAGAGGCAACTGTCAGTCATTGGCATGAGGAAGAGGATGAGCCCGCGGAACGGCTGCCGCTCGATGAACACTTTGGCCGCAGCGGACGGGAACGTCCTAACTGATCGAAGACTGGCGCGGAGGAGTGCTGGCCGAGGCCATGTGGAACGAGGAAAAGGGGCACATGCGACAGGGATGGACCGACAGAAGCAGACGGCGCACGGGGCTGACGAGCATGCTGCTCTGCGGTCTATGGGGAATGACCGGATGTGCAGGTTTCTTCACAAAGGACACGGGAACAGGCACGGGGACAGGTGGCGGCGGCACCTCTGGCGTGAACCGCGTCTACGCTCTGGCAACGACCGCGCAGACCATCAGCGGCTTCACTATTGGCACCGGAACCCTGACGGCCGTCCCGGGAAACCCGTTGGCCGACTCGTTTACCCCGCAGGCGGCGGCAATAACACCGAACGGAAGTTATCTGTATGTCGCGGGACCGGGAAGTATCAATG
The DNA here is from genome assembly GCA_964236325.1 of uncultured Acidobacteriaceae bacterium. Lineage (GTDB taxonomy): Bacteria > Acidobacteriota > Terriglobia > Terriglobales > Acidobacteriaceae > Edaphobacter. The sequence continues at coordinate 31,386 of CAXSEC010000009.1, forward strand.
TCTACACGGTGGCCAGCGATGGATCGCTGAGTCTGGGGACTGCGGTTTACATCGCGAGTGTGGTCTCGCTGGCGATCTCGCCGGACGGGCAATGGATGTTTGGCCTGGACACGCTGAACCAGGTCCTCGATGAGTGGCAGATCAGCGCCAATGGCACTTTATCGACCCTGACACCGGTGACCTACACCACGGGCGGAGGTGTTCTTGCCCCCAAGATGTTGACGATCGCTCCCTCGGGAGCCTCTATCTTTGCCGTCCTTGGAACGGCTGGCGAGGCTGGGTTTACGCTGGACACGACCACGGGAGCGGCGGTGCAGTCGCAGACGCTGGCGCCTCTGAACGCGCAGACCAGCGACAGTGCGGTGGCGGTTGATTCGGCGAGCGCGCTGCTGTATCTGGCGCGCAGCGGCACCTCGGCCGGGCTTAGCGTTTACACCATCGGCACGAACGGGGCGATCGCCGCGGTTGCAGGCTCGCCGTACCCGATCGGCGGGGGTGCGAGTTCCATCGCGCTTGAGGGCACAGGCAAATACGTCTATGTGGCAAACCGGGCAGACTCGACCATCTCCGGCTTTCTGATCGGCTCTGGCGGCGTGCTGAGTGCGCTGACGGGCTCTCCCTTTGCCGCCGGCACCCAGGTCTCGTCGATCGGCTTTGATGTGACGGGCGCCTACATGGTGGCAGCCTCCTTCGGAGGGTCTCCGGATCTGGCGCTATACAGCCTGGACGCCACGGTTCCCGGCAAGCTGGATTCTGCGGCAACCGTGTCGCTTGGAACCGCCCCAACCGGTGCCTCCCTGGTGACACTGACGCGCTGAGACGCAGTAGCGAGCGATGTACGGTGGAGCGTATCTGGCGCCCAGGATTGTGCTGTGCATCGTTATGATGAAGCCATGGCCTGCTGGCCGGGTGGATGGCCGCGCTATCAACGCACAACGACAGAGACCAGAGTGCCGCAGCCGGAGGGTGCCCGGATGGATCCGTCGTAACCTTCTGACGGCGCCGCTTTGCCTCGGTCTTTGCCTCACTCTGGGGTGCTCCCGCCTGCATTCCGCGGCCTCAGAGAGTTACGTGTACGTCGACGCGAAACAGACCTTCCTGCGCGACCGGGTGGCGGCGGTGTCCAACCGAACGGGCACGGTCAGCAACGGAGACCGCCTGGAGGTTCTGGAGCATGGCAGGCGGTTTCTCCGGGTCAAGACCAATGCGGGCGTCACTGGATGGATTGACGAGAAGGCCGTGGTCTCGCAAAGCGTCTATGACGCCTTCGACGAGATGAAGCGGCAGTTTGCCTCTCAGACGCCCGTCGCGTCTGCGGTGGTTCGCGACGAGGTGTATCTGCACGTCAAGCCGGGCAGAGATACGGACAAGTTGTTCCGACTGGATGAGGGGGACAAGTTGAAGCTGTTGCGGCGGGCTACGCTTGAGAAAGCACTGCCGTCGGGGCAAGCGGCTACACCCGCCGCGCCCGTCATCCGCCGTGCAAAGAAGGCCAGGGACGCGGCGGAGCCGGTGGTTGATCCAAACGCACCAGTGCCGCCGCCCATGGAAGACTGGTGGCTGGTTCGGCTTGAGGACGGCCGCGCAGGGTGGCTGCTCAGCCGCATGATGGATGTCGATGCACCCGATTCGCTGACGCGATACTCCGAGGGCCAGCGCTTCGTCGGAGCGTACATCCTTCGGACGATTAATGATCCGGACGCGCCCATGGAAGACAAGAATGTTCCTGAGTGGGTGACGGTGCTTAGCTCGTTCAAGGCAGGCCTGCCGTATGACTTCGACCAGGTGCGTGTCTTTATCTGGAATGCGAAGAAGCATCGCTACGAGACGGGCTTTCGCGAGAAGAACATCGCGGGGTTCCTGCCGGTTGAGGTCAAGATGGCGTCCGATCCATCCGGGAAGACGCCACAGATGAGCGAGCCGGCGCCTACCTTTACGTATCGCGTGCTTCCCGCAGAGGCCTCGCTCGTCGTTCCGGACAAGGTCACGGGGGCGGTGGTGGCGCCCAATACCATCAGCAAGACCTATCGGCTGGAAGGCAACATCACCCGTCGGCTGCTGCCGCCGAATACGACAGCGCCGGAGGAGTTCCATCCCTATCCGGTTGCCGAAAAGAAGACGAGACTTCGCCGATAGAGCGGAGGTGCAGGCGGCAGCCCTTACTGGCGGTAGAACGCGGCGATGGCGGCGACGATCTCCATCTGCTCCTCGTCGCGCAGCTCTGGAAAGATGGGCAAGGCCAGGACCTCTGCCGCGGCCCGCACGCTCTCGGTAAGCTCTGTTCTGCCCACATCCAGGTGCCGTAGCGCCTGCTGCTGATGGAGCGGAATGGGATAGTAGATCTCGCTGGCAATGCCTTGAAGCGCGAGATACTCGCGGAGAGCATCCCGTCTCGGGGCGCGCACCACATATTGATGGAACACATGAGTCGCGCGCGAATCGACAAAGGGAAGGACCAGGCCATTAGCGACCGAGGTGTTGCCTGCCTGAGAGACCAGACCGGTCGCTTGCAGCAGCTGGTCGTACCTTGCGGCAACGAGCTGCCGCCGCTGGTTCCACGCGGAAAGATGCTCGAGCTTCACGCTGAGGATCGCAGCCTGGATCGCGTCGAGACGGGAGTTCCAACCGACCTCATCGTGCGCGTACCGCCTCCGCATCCCGTGACTTCGCAGCATGCGTGCTCGCTCGGCAAGCACCTCGCTTGAAGTCGTGAGCAGGCCGGCATCGCCAGCGGCGCTTAGGTTCTTCGTCGGGTAAAAGCTGAAGGCGGCAGCGTCCCCCAGCGATCCGGCAGGCCGCCCGCGCCACGTCGCCCCAAAAGCCTGGGCGACGTCCTCAATCAAGAGCAGAGACTCGCGGCGGCATAGATCGGTGAAGCCATCAACGTCGGCGCACTGGCCGTACAGGTGGACCGGCATTACGGCTCGCAGCGTGAGTTGCGGATGGGACTTCCTGGCGCTGCGTATGGCCTCCTCAACTGACGCGGGAGAGAGGTTGTACGTCCCCGGGTCGATGTCGGCGAAGAGCGGGGTAGCTCCCGCGCGAAGGATGCTGCTGGCGGTCGCGAAGAAGCTGAAGGGGCTCGTGATCACGCCATCCCCCGGGCCAATGCGTGCGGCGGCCAATGCCAGCCAGAGTGCATCGGTTCCGCTTGCGCAGCCAACGGCGTGAGCGGCGCTGCATGCCTTGGCTGCGGACGCTTCAAAGCGATCAACCCAGGGGCCGAGGATAAGGGACTGCGAGTCGAGCACCTGCTCAATCGCGCTCAGAATCTCTGTACGAAGGCCGGTGTACTGCCGTGCCAGGTCAAGCATCGGGATTCGTATCGCCACCTTCGCATCATAGAGCGAGGTCGACGTGTCGCGCGCGGCTGCTGGTCGCACCGGAACTGTGTTTTGCGCGGTTCACCATTTTGGTTGGAATGTTGTCCACGCGTTGAAAAAAACTCGTCCGCGCCGTATGGTTGGGCAGCCGGTGCAAACAAACCGGCCTTCATGTCGTCTCATGCAATGTCGTACCTGCCCCAAATCCTGGGTTGGTCTAGAGAGAACAACTCGCAATCGATGCGAGCAAGCAGCGGATAGGAGATCGGCCCATCATGGAATCAAAGCCGGCACAGAACATTCAGGACACTTTCCTAAATACGGTTCGTAAGGACAAGAGCCCTATCACGATTTATCTGGTGAGCGGCGTAAAGCTGACTGGCCGTATCCGCTCGTTTGATAAGTACTCCGTACTGCTTGAGAACAACAGCCAGGAGCAGCTCATCTTCAAACACGCTATCTCGACTGTAGTTAGTGGTCGCGCTCCGCATAGCGACGGCCGCTCGGTCCCGCAGGTCACGGCTCTTCCGGGTTCGGGAGAGAGCCAAAGCACTACACCTTCAGGTCCTGGCGGAAGCAGTACGAACCCGTCGACCACCGCGGCTCAGCAGCAGAGCGGGCAGGGTGCGTAGCTAAACAGTCGGGCGAGCTTAGCTTAGACTTAGGTATCGCCAGTTAGAGTTTTACTCATCATTCACGCCGCTGGGACTTCAGGATGAGTGCGATAGGTCGAACATCGCACATCGAGGCGGTTTGTCGATCAGCCTCATTGACACTCCTGGACCGCACTTGCTAAAAATAGGTAGAGACCAACCCAGTCCCTCACTTCCTCAAGTTGCGGCGCTCGCCGTGTGAGTGGATCGGAGCAGTTGGATCGTGTAGATCGACGGTGGCTCAACCGCTTCCTGACCCGGATAAGATGGATATTCTAAAACAGCTCGGTGATCTTGTGCTCGGCTCCGTGCCGACGATGTTCCTTTTTGTGGCGCTGGTGCTTGCCTACGATCTCCTGGTGCGTGGGCCGCTTGATAAGACGCTTGCCGAACGTCGAGCACGAACGACCGGCGCGGTAGAGCAGGCACGCGGCGCTATTGCCGCTGCAGAGGCGGAGACCATCGTGTATGAAGACAAACTTCGCTCGGCGAAGGCTGAGATCTTTGCCATGCGCGAGCGGCGTCTTGCCCAGTGGCAGGCGGAGCGGGAGTCTACGTTGAAGCAGGTTCGCGAACAGTCTTTACAGCAGATCGATGGGGCTCGTCAGGCAATCGAGTCCAGCGCCGCACAGGCACGGGCGCAGGTGGAAGCGGCGAGTGGAGATCTGGCGAATCGAGTTCTGGCGGCTGTTCTTCCGCCGGCGGTAGCGCAAGGGGTCACGCAGTGACGGTCCCCAGACCAACCAGAGATCTTCCTCGCAGTTTGGTTCTTAAACTCTGCGCTGGCCTGCTGGCTCTAGCACTGGCCGGTAGCTTGCCGCAGGCACACGCGGTGCTTGTATCAGCCGGGCAGACCCAGCACGTGGATGCTCAGGAAAGCACCCCAGAGGCTCAGTCGCCTGAGAAGAACAAGCAGGAGCAGGATCAAAACGAAGCGTACAAGCACTCTGCCGTCGTAAAGATGCTCGGCTCCAAATTGGGGATGACGACGGATCAGGCTGCTACGGCCTTCGAGATTACCAACTTCGTCGTGCTCGCCGGTCTGGTTGGCTGGTTCCTCGTGAAGGCGCTACCCGGTATCTTTCGGGATCGTACCGGCCTGATTCAGAGAAGACTGGTTGAAGCGCGCGCGGCAACGGAAGAGGCGAGCGCTCGGCTGAATAGCGTCGAGAGCCGTCTTGGAGCGCTGGACACTCAAATCTCCGGACTCAAGCTGGAGGCGGAGGGTAACTTGGCGGCGGAGGAGCTTCGCATGCGGGCCGCCATTGAAGACGAGCGAAAGAAGATTTTTGCCGCGGCGGAGCAGGAGATCAGTGCGGCCACCGCGCAGGCTCGCCGCCACATTCAGCAGTATGCCGCTGAGCTTGCGGTCGATCAGGCGGCAAAGAAACTGGTGGTGTCTGCAGAGACTGACCGGCTGCTTGTCCGTGAGTTCACCCGTCGCCTCGCCGGAAAGACAGGAGAGCAAAACTAGTGGCTGCCTTTGCTACGCGCTATGCTCGCGCCTTCGCCCAGGTGGTGACGAGCACACATCTTGATCCAGCACCTGCCCTACAGCAGTTGCGGAACTTTGCGGCAACGCTCGCCAGCAGCAGAGAGCTGCGCGAAGTTCTGATGAATCCGTCGCTTCCCATGCAGCAGAAGCTCAAGGTGATTGACGCGATCGCAGGCCGTCTGGCGATGTCGCAGCCGGTGCGAAACTTCATCGCCGTCATTATGGATCACCAGCGGCTGTCGGAGATGGACAGCATTCTCGCTGAATATGCCGCGGTCGCCGATGTGAACGCGGGCACGACGGAGGTCGAGATCATCAGCACCCGACCGCTGGCTGATGACGAACGACAATCGCTGATGGCGACCGCCAGCAGGCTGGCGGATAGTCGCATCGCGGCCAGGTTTACTGAAGATGCCTCGCTCCTTGGCGGGGCAATTCTCAAGATCGGGTCGACCATCTACGATGGAAGCCTGAGAGCACAGCTCGCGGGCATGAAGCAGCAGCTGGCTGGCGCCCATCCGCTCTCAGCGTAGGCGGGATAAGTTTGGCAGGATGACGAAGTTGCCGTGGACGGCACAAACGGAAGTGTAAAGGCAGAGACCTATGGCAGATGGAACAGCAATTCGCGCGGATGAGATCACAGAGCTGCTTCGACAGCAGATTGAGAACTACGAGCAGAAGATCCAGGTCGATGAGGTCGGCACGGTCATCTCCCTTGGAGACGGCATCGCCCGCATACACGGCCTGGACAAGGTGATGGCGGGGGAACTGATCGAGTTTCCTCACGGCGTCGCAGGCCTCGCGATGAACCTGGACGAGGATCAGGTCGGCGCTGTGCTGCTGGGCGATTACACCGAGATCAGCGAGGGCAATCAGGTCAGGCGAACGGGCAAGATCATGAGCGTGCCGGTCGGCGACGCGTTAATTGGGCGCGTCGTGAATGCTCTCGGCGAAGCGATCGATGACAAGGGACCCATCGAGACCACCCTCACGCTGCCGGTAGAGCGACTTGCTCCCGGCGTGATCGACCGACAGTCTGTCAAGGAGCCGATGGCGACCGGCATCAAGGCCATCGACACCATGATTCCGATCGGTCGCGGTCAGCGCGAGCTGATCATCGGCGATCGACAGACGGGCAAAACCGCGATCGTGCTCGACACCATCATCAACTCGGCAAAGAATAACCTCATCTGCATCTACTGCGCGATCGGGCAGAAGCGATCTTCGGTCGCCCAGGTGGTCCAGACGCTCGAGGAGTATGGTGCGATGGCGTACACCATCGTCGTCGCCGCGACAGCGTCTGAACCTGCCCCGATGCAGTATCTGGCGCCGTTTGCCGCAACCGCTATGGGCGAGTTCTTCCGTGACAACGGACGGCATGCGCTGGTGATCTACGACGATCTTTCGAAGCACGCCGCCAGCTATCGGGAGATCTCGTTGCTGCTGCGGCGTCCACCAGGTCGTGAAGCCTATCCCGGCGATGTCTTCTACCTGCATTCTCGTCTGCTCGAACGCTCAAGCAAGGTGTCCGACAAGCTCGGCGGAGGGTCGCTCACGGCGCTGCCCATCATCGAGACTCAGGCGGGTGACGTCTCGGCCTACATTCCGACGAACGTGATCTCGATCACGGATGGCCAGATCTTCCTGGAAACGGACCTGTTCAACTCCGGCGTACGGCCGGCGGTGAACGTTGGTCTCTCCGTCTCGCGCGTAGGCTTCTCCGCGGCCACCAGGGCCACCAAGCAGGTCGGATCCACGCTGAAGCTCGATCTTGCGCAGTACCGCGAACTCGCTGCCTTCTCCCAGTTCGGCTCCGATCTCGACAAGGTAACGCAGCAGCAGCTTAACCGCGGTGCACGCCTGACGGAACTGCTAAAGCAGCCGCAGTTCCAGCCCTTGCCCTTTGAAAATCAGGTTGCGATCCTCTTTGCTGGGACCCAGGGTTTGCTGGATGATGTCGAGGTCAGTGATCTGCGGGCGTTCGAGGATGGTTTCTACAAGTACCTGGGCGGCCAATCGAACTCGGTCTTATCCGCGATCGCCAGCAAGAAAGCGTTGGACGATGATCTGCGCGGTAGCCTCAAGTCTGCGATCCTCGAGTACAAGGCCGGCTTTCTGGCTGATCGAAAGAAAGGCTCCGACGACAAGAAGCAGACCGTTCCGAAGGAAGTTAGAGACGGAGTGACCGCGAAGGCATAATGGCAAACGTACTCGATCTTCGACGACGCATCCGAAGTGTCAGGAATACGCGGCAGATCACGAAGGCCATGAAGATGGTCTCTGCCGCGAAGTTGCGCCGAGCGCAGGAACGAGCCATGGACGCTCGTCCTTATGCGCGCATGCTTGTGAATGTACTCGAGAGCCTGGTCCGTCGCACGGACCTGTATAACGAGGAGACCGGCGAGGTGATGCATCCGCTTCTCGTAGAGCGGGAAGAGAAGTCTGTGTTGATCCTCGTCATCGCAGGGGACAAAGGTTTCGCGGGTGGTTTCAACTCAAACATTGGTAAAGCTGCACAGCGGTTCATTGATGAGCAACGCGCGCAGGGCCGGTCAATTGATCTTGAACCGATCGGCAGAAAGGCTATCGGACTCTACAAGAGGCGATATCCGGCTGCAGTGTACGAGCACACAGAAGAGCACTATGACAATGACCTGGCGACGCACTACGAGAACCTTCGTCATCGGGCAGAGCCGATTGAAGTAGCGGCCGAGCACCCGGAGTTGCTTCTCAAGGCGACGTTTGATGATGTAGGCAAGTTAGGACGGACTATCGTCGATCGCTATGAGCGGGCTGAGATCGATTCCGTGTACATCGTCTTTAATGAATTCAAGTCGGTTCTTTCGCAGCGGGTTGTCGTGGAGAAGCTTCTTCCGATCAAGAAGATTGGAGAGCACCAGACGACGACCCTCGAAGAGATGAACGATGATCAACGCGAAGCTGCCGCCCACGCCGCACGTACGTCAGGTGTAAGCCTGGACGAGGGCGAAGAGAGCGAGATGGACACGGAGGCAAAGAAGTTCGGCACAGCGGATGTCGACTATATCTTTGACCAGGATCCGCAGCGCCTTTTCAGCAATCTGATGCCGCGGTACGTGTCCACACAGATCTTCCATGCTTTGCTTGAAAGCGTTGCGGCAGAGCATGCGGCCCGTATGACCGCGACGGATGCGGCAACCAAGAACGCCGGCGAGCTGATCGACTCGCTCAGTCTGACGATGAATCGGGTTCGCCAGGCAGCCATCACCAAAGAGATAATCGAGATTGTCAGCGGCGCCGCGGCGCTGTAACGAAAGAGAGATATGGCAGAGACTCAGCAAAATATTGGCAAGGTTATTTCGATCAGTGGGCCGGCGGTCGATGTGCAGTTTCAAGAATCACGCATGCCTCCCATCTTCCAGGCGCTTCGCATTTCGAGTGAGGGGTTCGACATTCCGAAGCCGCTCAACATCGTGGTTGAGGTGCAACAACATATTGGCGAAGGACGAGTGCGCTGCATCGCCATGGAAGCAACTGAAGGCATGGTTCGCGGCATGCAGGCGATTGATCTGGGGTCGGGCATCACCGTTCCTGTGGGCCGCGAGACGCTGGGCCGCGTGCTCAACGTGCTGGGTGAGCCCGTTGATGAGCTAGGGCCGGTGAATGCCAAAGAGCACCGCCCGATTCATCGGCAGGCTCCGGCGTTTGATGAACAATCCACCTCGGAAGAGATGTTCGAAACCGGGGTCAAGGTCATCGATCTTATCCAGCCGTTTCTCAAGGGTGGCAAGATTGGCCTCTTCGGCGGTGCCGGCGTCGGCAAGACCGTGGTCATTCAGGAGCTCATCAACAATGTCGCCACCAAGCACGGCGGCTTCTCGGTCTTTGCGGGCGTCGGGGAGCGAACCCGCGAAGGCAACGATCTCTGGCACGAGTTCCAGGAGTCCGGCGTCATTGACCTGAAGGACTTCTCGAAGAGTAAAGCCGCCCTGATCTACGGGCAGATGACGGAGCCCCCAGGGGCGCGGCTGCGCGTCGCCCTGACGGGCTTGACGGTTGCCGAATACTTCCGAGACGAAGAAGGCGCTGACACCCTGCTCTTCATCGACAACATCTTCCGCTTTACCCAGGCGGGATCCGAGGTGTCGACACTGCTTGGTCGTATGCCTTCGGCCGTAGGCTATCAGCCGAATCTCGCAACCGAGATGGGAGAGTTGCAGGAACGCATCACGTCGACCAAGAAGGGCTCGGTCACCTCGGTGCAGGCCGTCTATGTGCCGGCGGATGATCTCACCGATCCAGCGCCAGCGACCACCTTTGCCCATCTGGATGCAACTACCGTTCTCTCTCGTCCTTTGTCGGAGCTGGGTATCTATCCGGCCGTGGATCCGCTCGCATCGACCTCTCGCATTTTGTCTCCGCGCGTGGTCGGCCAGGAGCACTACGATGTCGCGCAGGGTGTCAAACGCATCCTGCAGCGCTATAAGGATCTTCAGGACATTATCGCCATCCTCGGCATTGATGAGCTCTCGGAAGAAGACAAGATCACGGTCGCGCGCGCACGCAAGGTGCAGCGCTTCCTTTCGCAGCCCTTCCATGTTGCGGAGATCTTTACCGGCATACCTGGTGCCTACGTCAAGGTTGAGGACACGGTTCGCTCGTTCAAGGAAATCATCGAGGGCAAGCACGACGACATACCGGAACAGGCCTTCTATCTCAAGGGCGGGATCGAAGACGTGCTTGCGGCGGCCGAGAAGATGAAGCAGACAGCCTAGTTGGAGTACCTGTAGAACGCTCGTACTTGGAGAGAGGCAAGGAGGCAAGGGTTATGGCAGAAGCATCAGCTACGGTTGGCAAATTGGCAGTTCGACTGGTCACCCCGGATCGCGTTC
>CAXSEC010000010.1:0-41514 GCA_964236325.1 uncultured Acidobacteriaceae bacterium
GAGAGGGAGGGATTCGAACCCCCGGTACCCGTAAAGGTACGTCTGATTTCGAGTCCGCTGACAAGGGTATTCGGCTATTCCGCACTGAGTTCCACGGAGGTACTTTGAGCAATGTGGGCGCGGAGGTTTGAAAACACCATGTTCGCACCGGCTTCCTTTGGATGCCTTCAGTGTGAGTCTACAGGTGCCACCAGAACTGCCACCAGCGCGTAATGACACGGCAAGACAAAGAGGCCGCGACCCCTTGCGGAGCGCGGCCTCTTTGCTGCTGGGGGGGCCTACTTCGTGACTGCCGCGGTGGCCGGGGTGGCGGCGGCGGTGGGGCCGGTGTGGAGGTCGTAGACGGTTTGGACGAAGCCGCTGATGGCCGTCTGGACGGGGACGGGCTCGGTGATGCCCTTGCTGGCGAGGATCTGGGTGATGCCCGGGGTGGACACCTGGAGGGCGAGCGCCATCTTCTGCAGATTGGTGAGCGGGATGCCCGAGGCAGCCTGGGTGGCGACATCCGCCTGCACGGCGGTCTCGATCCCGGTGACGGCGAGGTTGTACTCCGGGCCGAATGGAGTCAGCGCCATGATGGGCTTGGCGGCGTTGGCGAGCTGGTCGGCGACGGGCGCGGCCTTCTTCACAAAAGAGAAAAGCTCGTCGATGAAGCGGTGGAAGCCGGACTGCTTCTTTGCCGGAAGGATGACCGGAGATGCGTCGGCAGTGGTGGAGGCGGCGGTGGTGGAGCTGGCGGTAGAGGCGTCGACTTCCGAGTTGGCGGGGATGACCATGGGTTGCTCCTGAGAGTGGGTTAGAGATGCGTTGGGGATGACACCCAGCAATGGGCCGAACTCAGCCAGGTCGGCCGGGCTCGTAATCTTCTGCGCTGGCGGAGATGGTCTCGCGCTCGCGGGTGAGGGTGGTGACCACAGCACTGCCGGCCGGATCGTGGTGAAGGTCGTCGGCGGTGAGGCCGAGCCGCGCTTCGGCCAGGCGATCAGCGTTTGCAGCGAGCCTTTGAGCGAAGCGATATAACCAGCCATAGAAGCTCCGGGTCTGTGCGGGAGTGGGCGAGGCCATGGCTCCGGCCGCGGCGGAAAAAAGGAAGTAGCCGACCGCGGTGAGGATGACGGCGGTGTGAGTGCTCACTTCGCCACCGGAAACTCATAGGTGCACTGGCCGATGAGCAGGGGCGAGAGGTGCAGGGTCTCGGGCGTAACCAGGTTCGAGAAGCCGGGCAGCACGTTGAGCATGCGGAGGCCGCCCTGCCATAGAGCCTCAAAGACGAACATGCTGCAGATCTGGCGGTTGTTCTGAGTCAGGTTGCGGTGGAGCAGCAGGCCGGCGATGTCCTCGAAGTTGTACCTGGTGCCGATCTGCGATCGTGCGTAGGCCAGGATGCGCTCGAGCTGGTCGACGGTGACCGGGAGCGAGTAGCGCCGCTCGCGGTCGGGGTTGGCGTAATCGAAGTGCCGCACCGCGATGCCGCCGTCCGCGTGCGCACCCAGCCAGGTGTTTTCCGGAGTGAGCAGCTCGACGTGCGACCACTCGGAGAAGGTGACCTCCCGGATGGCGGCCGAGATGAGGTCTCGCTCCGCGATGAAGCGGAGGGTGAGCTGGGTTGTCGGGACATCCTCTGCGGACTCCTCCGCGGCCGCGTGAAGGGTGGGAGTGTACTGGGCCCAGACGGCTTTGATCCCCCCGTGCGCGAAGGCGGCTCGGTCGTCGTTGGTGGGGGTGACCGGAACGTGGGCGAGCTGGAAGTGCGGCGGGTCTTGGAGCGAGTGCCAGTCGCCGCCCCAGGCGAGGCCCTGCGCCTTGAGTGCGGCGACCATGGCCTGGAACTGCGCGGAGTGCGGGTCGAAGTTGATCTCGCCGGTGCGGCCGGAGAGGAAGGGGAAGCAATCGACGGCGCAGCCGAAGTTGTGGTTGCTCCAGCCGCCGCGGGCGTTGGTGACGATGTGGCCGGGCGCGCTGCGGCCCTGGTTGTAGAGCGCATCCTGCTCGGCGAAGGTGCGTAGGCCCTGGGCGACGCGGAAGAAGGTGCCGTGCGGGGCGAGCGCCTCCATGGCGGCGTGGACGCGGGCGGCGAGATCGGGATGGACGAGCGCGAGCCGCTGCTCGGAGACGGGATCGTAGACGGTCTCGGCCGAGGCCCGCAGCGAGCCGGACCAGCCGGCGCGGTGCCCGGCGAAGTAGGCGTCGATCGAGCTGCGGATGCCGGTGGTGATCTCGGTGAGGAAGTTGAGCGCGCGCTCGACCTCGGAGCGCGGGACGTAGGTGACCGGCAGCTGGTCGAGGATGTCTTCCGTACGCCGGACGCGGCGGCTGAGGCCGGTGAGCGTGGCGCGGACTCCACCGACGGTTGCTCCAGCGGTGAAGATACCGACGCCGATCTGCCAGAGGTGCTGTGCGAGTGTGTTGGAGAGGTCCACGCGGAGGTTATGCCTCCGCGCGGGGATGCGGGTCAAATCGGGTGCGTTTGCGGGTGTCTGCTAGTTGAGCTCGGTGGCAACGAGTGCGCCGTTCACGCTCTTGTACTGGTAGTAGTGGCCGTTCGAGTCCAGCAGGGTGAGGGATCCGTCGGCGCCGAGAATCAGGGGAGGCTGGCCAGCCACGGGAGGTTGGCCAGCCACGGGATTCGGAATCAAGGGTTGTGGACCGACGTAGACATTCCCCTGAAAGGCGGCCTGGTTGCTGATTCCGAACGCGCCGGCCAGGATGTTCTCGTACTGGCCGCTGACGGTAGGACCGCTGGAGTTGGTGGTGGCGACAACCCCTTCCACGCTTACCACAAAGCGGCTCGTGAGGCTGTTTGCCGGCAGGTTGATGAAGGGGGTGCTGCCGGTGTTCTGCAGCCCGATGTCGATGCCGTACCCAGTCGTCCGCACATAGCCGATCAGCGGACTGCCAGCCGTGCCGCATTTGAGATAGCCTGGCGACCCTGCGGAAGCCTCAGAGATGAAGTTGGCGCTCTTGAGGCCGGGGAAGCTGTAGCGCTGGTCGCCGTTGTCGTAATAGACCGTTTGGAAGCCGAACGAACCCGGGAGATTGAGCAAATTGATCGTGGTTTGGTTCGGCGCGATATCGCCCACTTCAATCAGACAGTGGCTGGTCGGCGGTGCGTAGTCGATGTGGATGGGAATGTCGTGCGCGCCCTGAATCGAAAGACCCGTGGGTGCACCCAGAGGACCTCCCCATGCGGAGTAGTAGGTGGTGGGATTGCCATTCCGGACGATGAACCCGATCATGGACGCGGAGATTCCATGGCCCTGATACGAAGCTTCCAGACAGACTTTGCCGAAGCCGGGATGCGTGGGATTTTCGCTCTGCAACGTGAACCAAGCACCATGACCACCCTGAATCGGATAGTCAGGATTGCAGACGCGATCGCCCGGTTGCCACTGGATGTTGTTCTGCTCGAGCACACAGTCGAAGGCGTCCGCGCCACCCACCGTGACCGGCAGGAGGTTCGCGGCGATCTCGCACCCCGGGTAGAGATGCCATGCGGAGTTCGGCCCGGTGGCCGTCCAGGCCTCGTTCCCTTGCAGCGGCAGAAACGTCGGTCCTATCTCATTGCCCGCCACGTTGACCCAATAGATCATGTCCGTGCCGGTGAGTGAGCCGAGGGCCGGATAGCTGCCGCGCTGCCCGCTGAAGGCCAGGTTGGCATCCGGGCTGATGTACTGACCGGCGATCCCGCCCTGAAAGAGGCAGAAGGGACCGTTCGGGTTGCTGCAGGTGAGGTTGACAAGCTGAGTCTGGACGCCGCTGGGCGAGGTGATGACCGAACCGACGGTGTTGATGTACACCTGCTCCGGGTTGAAGCAGCCGCCCAGAACCGCGTAGCCGACGACGAACGGAGCCGCAGCGCTGCCGATCTTACCGAGCGTCATCGGGAGGTTGTTCTGCGAGGTGGTCAGATCCCGGGTGTTGCCGGTGTTGGGGATGCCGTTGCCGCAGAAGCCCCATGCGGTGGTGAGCGGGAGCGTAACTCCCGCGACCGGGAGCGCCTGGATGTTGAGCGTCTGGAGCACCGCACCACTCGCGTCATGGCCCACCAGGGTGAAGCATGCGCCGGTGAGGGTGCCGGAGAGCGTGCCCTTGGACAGGTTGAGCATGTACGCGCCGTCGATGGTCCAGTTGTTCCCGTAGACGGTGCCGACGCCGTTATCGGCGATGTTCGCAAACGGGCCATAGTTGGTCCCGACCGCCGCGACGAAGGAGGTAGGCGTCGACGAAAAGATCAGGGAGTCGGTATTGTTCAGCGGCGTGAGGGCTGGATTGGTGAATCCAGAAAAAGTGATGTGGGTGCCCGCCGGAGGCGGATTGACGCACTGCACCGTGGCCCCGTTTGCGCTGTTGCTGTACGGACCTGCGGCAACTCCGGTGATCTGGTATTGCGCGCCGAAGACAAAGACCGGCTTGGTGTCGCCCTGGCCGTTGGTGCTGCTGACCGTGCCGTTGAAGGCGCCGGCCTGCTCAAACATCTCGCCCTGGATGACGACGTAGCCTTCATCCGAGCCGGCGGTGACACCGGCGTTGGCGCGGGCGTAGGCATACACCCCCGCGAAGTCACCCACCCCCGCCTTGCGGGCATCGATCGAGAGGCACTGGCCGATGCCGCGCTGCGAGCTGTAGTAGGAGAGATAGGTGCCATGCGAGATGGACCAGCCCCCCGAGTTGCCCAGGTTGTGGCCCGGGCCGGCGATCACGGCCGACTGGAAGTCCTGCTCATAGGTGGGGAATCCGCCATTGTTGCCGCTAAGCGCGATGGCGGTGTCGGTCATCGACATGCGCTCCGCGGTCATCAGCCCGGGGATGGTGAAATCGCCGTTCGAGCCGGTGAGCGTGGTGGTGCCGGCCGGGCCGGTAAGCCCCCGGGGGCCCTGCGTTCCCTGCAGGGTGGCGAGGAACTGGGCGAGGCTGCCGACGTTGCCCGCGGCGAGCCACTCCTGGTAGGCGCTGAGGCCGGGAGGCCCGGACTGCACGACGGCCTGCGAGGGGACGTTGGGCTGGTAGGTGTCCAGCACAAAGGGGCCGGGCGGCGTGGGCTGCACGGTGCGGATGCGGTAGACCTCCGCGCCGTAGGGGTCCTTGATGGTGAAGCGCAGGCAGAGATTGGCGGGGCGGGTCTGGGTGCTGTCCGGGACGGCGGGCGGATTGAGGCTGGGCAGCGCGGTCCAGTTGGCGGCGCCGGAGGCTGGATTGACGTTCAGGTTGGGCGAGAGGTTGGAGACGAAGTAGGTGGTGCCGGAGAGGACGACGTCGCCGACCGCATAGCTGGTGGTGGTGGCATAGTTGCCGCGCCAGCTCTGGCCGGGCGCGATGCCCTGCGGGCCGACGCTGCCGGCGGCGACGGGATAGACGGCCGCCACCGTAAGGATGGGGCCGCCGGTGGTGCCGATGAGCGTGGACGGGAGCGGGCGGTCGTTGTTGTCGGTCGGCAGCACCTCGAGCGAGCCGAGCGCGAGCAGCTTGCCGGAGGCATCCTGGATGAAGTTTGCAACGAGTTGGAGGTGGCCGGCGGAGACGCTCATAGGCGATAGCTATGCCCGTCCCCGCCGGATTGGGTCAAATCGGCTTAGTAGACCGCCCGTCTTAGTAGACCAGGGTGGTCCACTTGCCGGTTTGGCCGGTGGCGTAGCCGAACCAGCAGGCGTGGAGCGTGTGGCCGGAGGTGATGGAGCCGGCAGCGAGGATGTTGCCGGTCGCATCCCAGGTCACGGTGCGTCCGGCAGCATCGTAGTAGGGCAGGTCCAGACATCCGCCCGTGGTGGCAGTACTGAGAGTGCCGCCCGCATAGATGTTGCTGAAGCTGCCGCCGCCGTACTGCAGAGGGGTGATGGCCGCGGTGGGGTAGATCGAGCCGTACGCGCCTGCCGGGGAAGAAGAGACCGGGGATCGAGTTGGGTTGGTGACGGTGATCGCATCGTAAACCTGCTCCAGTCCCGTGCAAAGACCTTGTGCGTTGTAGTTCCGGCACAGCTTGCCGTTGATGGTGACCGTATTCTGGCTGATCGGGATGCCAGCGTTTGCGTTCAGCAGCACGTCCGCCGCGCCGATGAAGCCTTGCGCCCCCAGCGTGCCCAGAGCAGGCGTATACACCGTCGGCTGCAAGCTCACGTCCACCGGAGAGCCCAGAACGGCCTGGTTGATGTACACCCCTGCGGTATAGGTGGAGTCGTTCTCGGCTTTGAACACCGTCTCTGAGCCGTTGAGTTGCATGCCGATGTTCATGCCCCAGAAATGGGGGAATAGCCACACGCTGTTCTGGCCTCCGAGCGACAGAATGCCTGCGGTGGTGCCGACGGATTCGTTGGCTATGCTAGTCCAGTCAGAGTCCGTGGCCTGGCTGAGCAAGCCTGTTGCCGCCTGGGGTTGATCAGGGAAAGCCACGGCTTGCGTCGAGCCCACAGGACATCCAGCCGCCGCGGTGGAGACGGTGACGGAGCCCATGGTGTAGAGGCCATCCGCTGGATTCGTATCTGGCACCAGGTTGCCGACCCAGACCGCGGGCGTGGGGCAGGGCTGCGTGGATTTGAAGATCCCCGTGACTGTCAGCGGAGTGGCGGTACGGAGGCTGCCGGTCGGCTCTGCATTGAAGAGCCTGCGGTACTGGCCTCCATCCGTCAGGGTTGGGGTCAGGGTGCCGTCTGCATTGACCGTGGCGGTCACCGTGGCGTTCCGCCCGCCGGACGGATAGTAGAAGAACCAGTCACGGGAGTGAATCTGGAAGGCGTAGCCGTTCGACAAGCTACGATCGCCGACGACTGCCCAGGCCCCTGAGCCGATCAAGCCCATGAAGCCGAGGTCATCCAAGTGTGCGTTGCCAACCGTGGGGAGATACAAGCCACGTTGAGCCATCCCGTTCCCGTCGAGGGTGAAGCCGGTCAGGTTGAGGTCGAGATAGTTCCCTCCGGCAACCGTTGCGAGGACATCCTGCATGGGAACGGCGGCCCGAATGATGGTGCCTCCTGACGGAGAACCGGACGAACCGAACAGGCCTTTGCCGCGGCCACGAAAAGCGATCGCGTGGCGGAGCACGACGGGGCCATTGACCGGGTAAACGGCTGCATCTACGTCCACAGCCTGCGGCTGGCCGGTGGCGTCCCAGGCTGCATCGGCGGCAGCAATGGCGCAGCGGAGCGGATCCGTATAGCTGCCGGCAGGAAAGGAGCAGCTGGTGACGGAGTCATCCACCAGGAAGGTGCGGTTGTGCTTGCCGGTGAGGACGGTGCCGAACTTGCCGTGCAGCGTCTCGGTGGCGTCTGTGCCGGCCTCATAGGTAGTGCCGACGACCCCGTACCCGGCGGGAGGCGGGACGATGTGGGGGGAGCCGTCCTGATTCGGGTGGCCGAAGTCCTGGATGTACTGCTGGCCGTAGCCGCTGTTGACCGCGACGCCTGAGACGTGGATGTAGTTGGCGGTGTGGTTTTCGAGCACCTGCTTGGTGGGGCACTGCGCTCCAGTCAGGCAGAAGGCCAGAGCGGATCCACCATCCCAGCTAAAGCCGAGCGCGCCAGCTGCCACATTCACCATGGCCGTCTGGTCGCCGGAGGGACCGTTGCCTTCGAGATACGAGTTCTTCATCTGAAACGCACCGCTTAGGACCGTGATGTTGTTCTTGGTCGGGCCGGGCGCGTTGAAGGTCGAGTCGTAAGCCGTGAACGCCTGAGTGCAGAGATTTGAGCCGGAGAAGGTGAGCGGGGTGCCGCCGCCGGTGTAGAGCGAACCGGTGGCGCGGTCGCCCCGGGAGGCGTAGAAGTGCAGGTTATGCGCGGAGGCGCCGCAACCGATGTTGTTGAGGTATCCGGCCGAGCCGTAGTTGTTGCGCAAGGTGAGGTCAGCAAGTTGCGTCTCATCGTTGAGATTTTCAAAGTGGCCGATGGCACCCGCGGCATTGGTGAAGGTCGCGCCTTGGTAGAGGTTGCGGACGATCAGGCCGCCGCTGATCTTGACGTACCCTCCTCCGCTGACCGTTGTGTCGTTGCAGATGAGCGAGTCCATGTTGACGGTGGCCGAGGCGGATTCCACGTACGCGCGCCCACCCTCCGCCGCAACTCCGCTGCCTTCAAGCGTGCCGGAGTTGAAGACCTTGATCCCGCAGGAGGTACCGTCCGTGATCTGAAAGGGCCACTCAAACTGGGGCAGGAGCTGGAGCTTGACGGACTTGGTGCCGGAGGCGCTTGCGACGTTGATTCCGTGCGTGCTGTTGTACTGCGACCCAGACCCGCCAGGAAGGTCACCGACGCACGTGTATCCATCCGCCGCTTGAATGCAGGCGTTGACCTGGTCGGCGATCGTCGCGGCCGGGAAGCAGGAGGAGTAGTACATCCCGACGCTGCCGCTGGCGATGCAGGAGACGGCGTGGGAGCTGGCGACGGTATCGGCGTTGGCGCCATTCGTCATACGCAGCCCGCCGGGAAGCTGGATGGCGGTGATGCCAAGAGCAGACGGCGTGATCGCAGTACAGGTGGGCACACCCGCGGCGTTGACGCCGGTGGCCACCTGGCCCGAGCTGCAGGCTCCTCCGGTGATGGAGCCCTGCGCGGACCAGGGCTGCCAGTGCGTCGTGTCCGTGACGGGGTTGCCGACGTTGTTGGCGGCGACCGAGATGTAGAACGCGCCGCCCGCCTGGACCACGTCGCTCTGCGCATAGGTGATGGTGCTGCTGTAGGTGCCGGCGTTGGCCATGAGGGTGCGGTTGGCGTAGGTCGGCGTCTGGGCCGGGGCACCCGGCGGCAGGAGAACGGTGAGGGTGAAGCAGAGGGCGAGCAGGCGACGGAGCATGGGGGGTCCTTTCGATTAGGCCGGGTTGAGTTGAATGGCGGCGTTGGCGATGGTGAGGAGAAAGTGTTGGCCGCCCTGCAGGTCTGCAAAGCGGAAGCTGGCCACGCCCGCCGTGGAGCTGGCGACGGGCTGCGGGGAAAGGGTGCCGGAGGCAAAGGACAGCAGCCAGTGCTGGCCGGTGACGGAGTCGATCAGCGTGGCGCTTGCGGCCGGGACGCCCAGCGTGCCGATGCCCAGCGGGGCGAGCGCGCCGCCGTTGACGGTGAGCGCCATGTGGGAGCCGCTGACGGTGTCGGCCAGCACCATGGAGAAGGGCGTTCCATTCGCAAGCGAAGACGGCAGGATGCTGATGGCGCCGTTGAGGATGACGAAGGTGTAGCCGATGCCGGTGATGCCGTCCGTGACGTTGCTGGTGCCGGACTGGCCCGGCGGCCCGGCGGGACCCGCTACGCCGGCGGGACCCGCGATGCCCTGGGGACCGGCGGGCCCGACCGATCCGGCTGGACCGGCGAGGCCGGGGGTGCCCGCGGTGCCGGGGGTGCCCGGGGTACCCTGCGGGCCGGGGACACCCTGGCTGCCGGCCGGGCCGATTGGGCCGACCGATCCAACGGGGCCTGCGATGCCGGGTGCGCCGGCTGGACCCGTGGCGCCGGTGGTTCCGGGGATGCCCTGGCTGCCGGTGGCGCCGGTGGGGCCGGCCGGGCCGACGAGTCCTTGGGGGCCTGCGGGCCCGGTGCTCCCGGCCGGGCCCGGTGCTCCGGCGGGGCCTTGGGGTCCGGGTACCCCGGTTGCGGGGCCGGCTGGGCCTTCGGGGCCGACTGCTCCGGCCGGCCCGGCGGGACCTGCGGGGCCGGTTGAACCGGGCGCACCGGCGGTGCCAGGGATACCCTGCGGGCCGGGGACGCCCTGGCTGCCGGCAGGGCCTGCCGGGCCGATCGAACCGGCGGGACCTGCGATGCCGGGAGTGCCGGGTGTGCCAGCAGGGCCGGGGCTGCCCGGGGTTCCCTGCTGGCCGGGGATGCCTTGACTGCCGGCGGGGCCAGAAGGGCCGACCGAACCGGCAGGACCAGCGGGGCCGATAGAGCCGGGCGCACCAGCCGTGCCGGGGTTACCCTGCGGGCCGGGGACACCCTGGCTGCCTGCCGGGCCCGGTAGACCTCGAGGTCCGGGTGGCCCGATGAGGAAGAGGATGAAGTCCTCGATGGTGCCCTGGTGCCCTTCCAGCAGCCAAAGGTCATAGGCGCTGGCGCCGGTGGGGCCGGTCTGGACGATGGCCTGCACGCCGATGTTGGGCTCGTAGGTGTCGAGGTCGAAGACCGGCAGGGGCGTGGGCGCGGGATTGAACTGAACGCCCTTGAGGTCAAGGACGATGCAGTCGAACACATCCTTGACGACGAAGCGGTAGCAGATGTTCGGCGGCAGGGTGAGCGCGGTGTCCGCGATGAAGATGCCCGGCGGCAGGGCGCCCTCGACGATGGGGAAGACGGCGGCGCGGGTGAGCAGCGGACCGCCCAGCCCGCCGGCCGTGGCGGTGACGGCGCGGCCGTGGATGTCCGACGGCAGCACTTCGAGTATTCCCAGCGGCAGCAGGTTTCCCGCCGCATCCTGGATGCGCGCAGCGACCAGTGCGGTGAAACCTGCCGGGACGGTCATATCCCCGTGAGGATTAGAGGCGCGAGCGGCTTGCGGTCAAATCAGCGGGGAGCTTGGGGCTCATGCGGGATCCGGTCCAGGATCGCCCGTGGGAGGACGGTCCGGAGGGTTGTACGTAATGGGGACAGGCGGCACGCCGATGGCGGTGTACGTTGCGGCGACGGTGGCGGGCAGACTGGCCGGGCTGTACGCTCCGGGCGCGGTCTGGGTGGCGGTCGCGTTCTGCAGCAGCCAGTAGCTGGTGGTCACCGTGGACCCCACCTGGAGCCCAGGCCCGGGAGCCGCGCCCGTCGGTCCTCCGTCCACGCCGATCCAGACGAGAATGCTGGTGGTGCCCGGGGGAACGACGGTGCTGGGGGTGGTCATCCGGGTGACCGCTGTGCCGGAACCCATCGGCTGGGTCGCCACGGCCACGCCGATGTTGGTGGTGCTGGCGGAGGAGCCGGATCCGGAGGTCTGCTGGAAGACGAGCGAGAGGGTGACGTTGCCGGTGTTGGGCTGCTCGGCAGAGGCGGCAGAGGTGGCCACGTAGGCCGAGAGCATGAGGTTCTGTCCCACGCTCCAGGAGCCGCTGGGAACGGCCTGGTAGTACAGCGCGGAGTTGACGGTAATGGGCGAGCTGCCGACCGTGTACACCGCCTCCCCACCGCCGCCGAGATCGGAGGTGAGGGTGTCTGAGGCGCGGGTGAGCGGCTGCCAGTAGGTGAAGCCGTTCTGGAAGCTGGAGTTGAGCAGCAGGTTGGCGGCCGCGCCCACCGGGGCGACGGTGACCGAGGGCGCCTTCGAGAAGGCCTGGTAGTTGTTGTTGCGATCGAAGCCGACGACCGTGTACACGGTGCTGATGCCGGGAGCGACCTGGGTCTGCCAGGTGGTGGGCAAGCCGGTGAGCCGGGCCACCAGCTGGGGCAGGCCTCCGTTGCTGGCAGTGTTGCCGCCGACGAGCTGCGCGTAGATGCCGACGCCGACGGTGTCCGGGCCATTGATCCAGCCGAGTGTCGCGTAGGAGACATTGGAGCCGCCGGTGCTCTGCATGGTCTCCGAGCCGGTGAGCGAGGTGACGCCGGGGTTGGTGGTGACCAGGGCAGAGGTCTCGCCGACGGTGGGAACGGCATCGACGTAGACCTGCGCGTCGTAGTCGGCCCACTCGACCTTCGAGCGGAAGTCGGTCTGCTTGGTGATGCGGACGATGCGGGCCAGCTTCTGCGAGCCGGCCGGGCCGTAGAAGTAGGTGCTGAAGTCCTGCGGAGGCTGGGAGAGCGGGGTGCTGAGCTGCACGGTCTGCACGCCTTCGACCAGGGTGATGCCAAGAACCGCGCAGGTCTCGAGGACGTCGGTGTCATAGAGCACCACCGTCATGCCCGGGGCGGGGGTGAAGCCGGGCGGCGGGGTGAGGATGATGGAGCCGGCGGCGGCGCTGAGGATCAGGCAGTCCACAGCTCCGACGCCGGGTGAGCCAATGACGGCTCGCGTCACACGCTGCGCGTTATCGAAGCCGGAGAGCGCCATCTCCAGGCCGACGGTATAGCCAGTGGAATCGACGGATGGTGCGACCGCGCCGGCGGTGAGGGTGTAGCGCAGGATGACGGGCATGAGCACGATGAGCGAGTAGGCGGTGCCGTAGACGAAGGGCAGGTCTGAGCGATCCATGATCACCGCTGTCGCGGAGCTCCCTGGCAGCGTGAGCCCGCCGAAGCCCCACTGCGGCACGTCGTTCTGCAGGATGACCACGTTGCCGGGGCGGCAGGCGATGGCGCGGGGATCGCACTGGAAGGAGCCGGAGCGGAGCAGGAACTCATTCATGCGCTCGCGGTAGCGGGCGAAGTGCCAGGCCTGCGCGGGGCTGGTGATGCCCTTGCCGTTGACCCGAACGTTCTTGATGGCGACCCCGGCGTTCTGGTTCCCGGGGTCCATGTAGACGACGGGGTTGTCCTGCCGGTAGTAGCGGGTGGCGTCTGCGATCTGCACCTCCACCTGGTTGGCGCGCGCGTCGAGCTCGAGCCAGGTCTCGGTGAAGCTATCCGCGACCATGCTGCCCTGGGTGAAGATCTGCACCGGCACGTCCGGCGCGTCGATGAAGACGCCGTAGTCGCGGCCAAGCGGGATGACGGCGGCGCGGGACATCTGCGCGACGTCGCCGATCGCGGACCAGAGATCCTCTTCGGAGTCAAAGATGCCGTTGAAGACGTGACGCCGGATGCTGTTGCCGCTGCCGTCATCGACCAGCTGGTCATTGAGCTCCGACCAGGCCACCCACTCATCAATGTAGCGGTTGAGGTTGGCGGGGAGGATGCCGGGATACTGCCCGCCGCCGTAGAGGCGATCGAGCATCATGTCCGCCGTCACGCAGGCGGGGTTGTCCTCCTCAAAGGCCTGCAGCTGGGCGGGCAGCAGGTTGTTATCGAGGCTGCGCAGCCCGTACTCCACCAGCGCGGTGATCTGGACGTTCGAGCCGCTGATCTGGTTGGTGGCCAGCGCGCGGACGCCCAGCAGGATCATGTTGGGGTAAGCCAGAGTGAGCAGCGAGACCTCGGTGACGGAGTGCAGCCACAGCTCCTGCCCCACGTTCGGCGAGTTGTTGTCTCCAGGCTGGACATCGCCCGGCGAGCCCCAGCGGCCGGAGCCGTACTTGGTGACTCGGACGTCGTACTTGCCGGGCGCGAGGCCATAGATGCTGGTGCGCTGGTAGATGGCCTGGGTGCCGAAGGTGCTGCAGTAGACGTAGCCTGCGGTCCACTTCGAGACCTGCACCTGGTTGATCTCCAGGTTGACCGGCTGCCACTCGCCATAGAAGGTCTTGGTGTAGCTGGAGCTGGTGGTGTCCGGGTTCTCGACGTTGACGGTCTGCTGCCCGCTCCAGGGATCGCCGGGAGTGTGCGGCCCGTTGTCCGAGAAGTAGACGACGCCGGAGCCGGCGGGCAGGTCCGTGGCCACCACCACCCAGGAGTTGTAAGGGTTGGGCAGGCCGTTGGCCGGGTTGTAGGTGATGACGTCGAAGGTGGTGAGCGGCTGGATGACGGGCTGCCAGTTGTTCTGGCCGGCCTCCGAGTACTCGACCTTATAGGTGATGATGAGCGGGATGTAGTTGCCGTCGTTGGTGAGGACGAAGAGCCCGTTGGGGAAGACGACGTCGACAAAGATTATCTGGGTGAGATCTCCGGTGCCGGGCACGACCACCGGAACGCCGGCAAGGCACTGGACATCCTGCGGGTAGCCATTCTCGACCCGGTTGAAGGCCGGGATGGGAGTCTGATCGTTGCTGCCCAGGCGGAGGTAGTACTGGACGTTCTGGTAGGTGGAGATGTCCTTGCCGTTGATCTGGATGCCGGTGAGCGAGCGCGCGGGGCCGAAGCCGTAGCAGACCAGGCAGTTGATGTACTGGTCGAGTCCCTCGACATCCACGAAGCTGGCGATGATGTTGCCGCCGGAGCGGAAGGTGCCGTAGCCCTTTGGGATGGGGATGCCGCTCTGCGCGGTGGTGCTGGGGCCGGAGAAGGCGTAGCTGGGCGAGGCAAACTTCTTCGAGGGTGCGAGCGCGCTGGCGATGGCGGAGATGAGCAGGTTGCCGCCGATGTTGACTGCGCCGGCGAGGATGGCATTGCCGACGGCGAGGGCGGTGGCGCCGGAGAAGCCGAGGAACGCCCCCAGGCCCGCGCCGACGCCCGTGGCGACCAGGGCGGCGGAGGCGGTGAGGACGGCGAGCTGGCCGAGCGCGCGGAAGAGGCTGCCGCCGTGCACGCGCGGGGTGACGACGATGCAGTCCTGGTCGAGCGGGATGGTGTCGAGCGCGGTCTCGGCGGAGACGATCTGGCCGTTGAGCGAGACGGTGATCTCGTCGGTGTCGAGCCGGGCGTCGATGAGATAGTCGCGCAGGTTCTGGGTCGGGTGGAAGGCGAGCTCGTGCTGCTCGCGGTCGATCGACGGCTCGAAGGGGTTGTGGGTGCGGACCAGGCGGATCATGGCTGCGCCTCCACGCGGTAGAAGCCGAGTACCCGACGGCCCCAGATGCTGTGCGCCAGGGACTCCGTGACGACGGTGCCGGTATCCTCCGAGGCGTGCAGCATGTTGGTGCCGTCCAGCATGATGCCCAGGTGGCGGCCTGCCTGATTCGGGCTGCGGAGCAGGACGACACAGCCGGGCTCGGCGATCTCCAGGCGGTGCGCGGAGGAGAGCGGGCCATTGTCGGCGAGGGCGCGGTGCAGCGAGGCCTCATCCGAGAGGTAGGCTGGCAGCTCGCAGCCCAGGCGGCGTAGCACCTCAATGACCAGCCCGACACAATCCAGGCGGCCGGGCTTCCTCCCGTTGGGCACGAACGGGGTTCCGATGAGATCAAGGTAGAGGTGTACGGGGAGGGTCCTCATGCCACGCTCGCGACGGCGGCGCCGTTGGTGTCGATGCCCGGGAAGCCGCCGAAGCGGACCAGGTTGTTGTGCGCCTGGCAGCCGTTGACCCCATCGATGGTGTGGCTGCAGGTGGGCATGGGCCCCTGGTACTTGCACTGCAGGCCGGGCGGATCGGAGAGCGGCTGGCCGGCGGCGATGGCGGCGGCGGTGATCGCCTGCAGGGCCGGGCTGTTGTACTGCCAGATGCAGAAGTTCGGACGGTAGACCTGGAAGGGAAAGAGCCGCCGCAGCGGGCTCGAAGCGCCCAGCTTGAGGTGGACGAGCTTGGAGTCGGAGGTGGTCTGCTTGACCGTGAAGGCCAAGGCGAGGTCGGGCTCACCGGCCGGGTTGGCGGCGTTGACGACGTAGAGGTAGAGGTTGGCGCCGACGACGCCGGCGTACTGCTCGATGACGCCCTGCAGCGCGCGCATCACGTTCGAGGCCTGTACCTCGCAGTCGGGCACGCTGCCATCGGTGCCGACCTTGAGATCGCCCATCTGGAAGTTGAAAGGGGCATACACCTGCGGGCCGTTGCCATCGCCGGAGTCGAAGGTGATGGGGTTGAGGTCACGCACCAGGCGCACATGCTGCTGCGCGGGAACGACGGCGGTAGGCTGCACGGGCGCGCCGTCGCCGGGGTACTCCAGATCCATCAGCAGCAGGAACGGCTCTTTGGAGGCCAGCTTGTGGCGCTCAATGTTCGAGACGACGGAGAGCAGCGAGAAGGTGGGGCGAGAGGTCGACACTTAGACCTCCCTGAGCTCAAAGGTGCAGTTCTGGCGGAACTCGTCGACGGACCAGCCGGCGTCGGTATAGCCGGGGATCTTCGAGAAGCGCACGGTGAGGGTGACGGGGTTGTCGGCATCGCGGCGATCGCGGAACTGGAAGATGCCGGCGCCGTAGACAACGGTGGTCTGGACGAACTGCTCGAGCGCGCGCCAGTCGTCGTTGGTGAGGAAGTCGATCTCGACCGCCCACTCCCGCCGGCGCCGGGTGAACTTGGCGCGGGTGGATTCCATCCCGTTGTCGAGCGTGTCGCGCAGCGTGGGGTCCTGGCTGCTGGTCTTGGTGCGCAGCGCGGGGGCGCGGCTGAGATCGGGAAAGCTGGGGTAGGCGGCCACGCTGAGGTTTTCGCAGAGGCTTGCGGAATCAGGCAAACCAGCGAAGAATCGGGGGCATGCGATACAAGGTAATCGGCTCTGCTCTCCTGATGGCTGCTCTTGTCGTTACGGCTCGCGTCGCACAGCGGCATTCGCACGATCCCAGGGTTAAGTGGGTGATGGCCCGGTCTACGAGGATCAATGACCACCGCGTAGTGTCTGTTTACTCGGATGGGAAACACAGCAGGTATTGCGATGTGTGGACGGAGATGTTGCCCAGCAGCGACCCAGACCCGGGCGGGGAGGGTAAAGCTGCCGCAATCTCGGAGCACTGCGGAGATCTTCCTTAATGCCTGGCCTGATCAAGCTCTTCTGCAACATCGATGACGCGGTGGCGCAGGTGCGTGCGCTGAACGAGGAGCAGCTGCCGTTCATCCTGGCGCGGAGCCTGACCAGGGTGGCGCAGGCGGCGCAGGCCAAGGTGAAGCTGACGGTGGTCTCGCGCTTCACCACCCGCAACACCTGGACCGAGCAGAACATCAAAATCACACCCGCCACCAAGAGCACCCAGACCAGCGAGGTGTACACCGACACCGGCAACCGGAAGACGGGCGCGCCGGACTACCTGCCGCGCCAGGAAGAGGGCGGCGAGAAGGTGCCGTACGGCGGGCATCGGTATCTCGCAATCCCCACGACTTACCTCTGGAGGTATACCCCGAAGACCCGCCCGCTGCCCGACAACCTGCGCCCCACGGCGCTGCTGCCGGCGGGAGCGAACGTGGGCGACAGCTTCAGCGGGCAGTTCTCCGCGGGCAGCCGCAGCAATGGGACGCACAAGGTGATCACCCGCCGCACCCTGCGCAAGCTGGGCAACGGGCAGTTCGTGGCCTTTCTGCAGCACACTAAGGGTGGCACACTGTGCATCTTCGTCCGGCATGGCGGCATGGGCTACCAGGGCGCCCGCGACGCGGAACCCTGGTACACGCTGGTCCGCAGCGCGCACGTGCAGCCGCGCTTCGGCATGGAGCAGAGCGTTAAGAGCGTGGTGGACGATCAGTTTGCGGAGATCTTCGTGGAGACGGCCAAAGAGGTTGGGGTCGAGATCAAGTTAGCTTAGAGGTGAACACATGCAGGTTGATGAAAAGCCGTCTATCTCGGTCAGCTTCGATGTTTCGCGGGCGGACTCATGCATCCGGGAGACGTTCTCAGATGGCACAGTAGAAGAGCGCCCGTGGACCCCGGAAGAGGGCGAGGCCTTCAGGAAAGCGTTTGCTGCAGTCATCGAGCGGGCGTTCCTTTACGGCAGCTGAGCTACCCCACAAGCTAACCATGACCACGCCACTATCCACCATTGAGATCAACACCGGGCTCTGCGAAGCCGGCCACCATGGTCTATGCACAGGCGATTACCTCTTTCTCGACCTGCTCTATCTCTGCCGTTGCCGATGCCACAGTCAGTACAGACTAGAAAATCTTGATGCTGCTGCTCTCATAGGCCGCTTTCTTCCGCAGCAGGATGGCCGCGCCGCAGAAGGTGAGCGTGGTGATGACCCAGGGCTCCGCGCGTAGATCCTGCACTGTGCAGCTGATCATCTCGTAGCTCATGCCCATGTCCATGCTGCGGATGGCCAGCGCCACCTCCGGGAAGTCGTGGTCATAGAGATGGCCGTAGACGCGCACCTCATCCCCCACAATCTCCGCCTCCGTGATGACGCCGCACTTCTGCCGCATGTCATGCCCGTCCCACTCTTTTTTGAAGGCCACGCCCATGCCGATCAGGGTGGACAGGGCTTCCTCCACGGCGGCCTGGGCCAGGACCACGCGGTGGCCGCGCGACCCGGCAGGAGACTTGTCACTGGGGAGCCCGACACGCGTAAGAACCCCCACGAAGGGAAGGCGGTTGGGGTGCGGCTTGGCCCGGGCATGCACCGCATGTTGATAGACGAGAGTGGGCAGGCGCGGCAAAGCGGCGGGAACTTCTTACCGGGCCAGCGCGCTAACTGCCGCTAAAGAGGTGCGCGAGCTGGCCGCCGCTGGACGCATCCTCGAGCACGGTGTGGATGATGAGGTCCTTGATGTCGCCGCTGGTGCTGGTGCTGCCGGCCGAGGCGGTGACCGGAGAGCTGGAGTTGTTGACGATCTGGACCGTAACGTTAATTTTGCCGGCCGCCGAGGACGCGCCGCCGCCGTTGCCGATGCCGATGCCGAGCGCGCCCGTGATGTTCGAGAGGATGCCGCCGCGCGCGGCCGAGTTCGAGGTGTTGGGCCAGGACGGGCCGGAGGCTCCGGCGACCTGCGGCAGCGCGCCGCCGCCCTTGCCGAGCGAACGCTCCAGCAGCGGCGTGATGAACTGCTGCTCGGCGAGCTTGAGTGCGAGATCGGTGAAGTCCTTTTCGACGGACTTGGCCATCTTGTGGAACGCGCCGCGTCCGGTCTCGGCGGTATCGGCCATCTTGCGGCTGATGCCTTCGAGCCCGTCGATGAGGGTCTTGTAGAAGGCGGACTGCTCCTTGTCACTGGGGCGCGAGAGCTTGTCGATCTCGGCGTGGAGGTCCTTTGCCTTCTCCAGATACTCCCCGCCGAGGACCGCAGCGAGCGCGTCGTACTGGGCGACGAGCTGCTGGAGCTGCGCGGCCTCCGCAGCGTTTAGCTGGTTGACCTGCTTGGCGGCGGCGGACTTGAGCAGAGGATACTTGGCGGCGGCATCGTTGGTGGCGTCGACGGCGCGCTTGTTATCGGCCTCGGAGTTGCGGATCTGCTGGTCGACCTTCTCGATCTGCAGCTTGGCGACGGCGATGTCTCCCAGCGACTTGACCGTGGCGGCGTCCGAGTCCGAGCCGCCGGCGTTGGTCACCTTCTGGGCTTCAAGCTCGTGCTCCCGGCGGATGAGGGCGATCTGCGCGGTCAGCCCGGCGTTGCGTTCCTTCTCGAGGTCTGCGGCCAGCTTGAGCCCGGCGAGCTCTGCCGCGTTGTTCGCGCCGCCTACCTCCGCGGCGTTGGCGCTGGCGGCTTCCTGGCTCTTGGCGACGACAGCACCGATGCGCTCCTGCACCTGGAGGATCTCGCGCTGGGTGCGCAGCTCCTCGGCGGAGTTGCCGGACTTATCCCGGACCAGCAGCTTGTTGGCGCGCTGCTTGGTGTAGAGCGCCTGCAGGTCGGCCTCCTGCTTCTCGAGCGCGGTGCGTTCCGCGTCGAAGGCCTCCACCTGCAGGCGCAGCTTCTCCTGGTAGTAGAACGAGTCCGAGAGCAGCAGCAGCTTGTGCTGGGAGTCGAGTTCGGCGAGCATGGCGGCGGTGGTCTGCTGCTGAGCCTGGGCGGCGGCGCGGGCCTGCTCTTCGGCGAGCGCGGTCTGCGCGGCGTCAATGCCGTTGCCGGACTTCTGCTTGGTGTCCTTGCCTTTACCAGCATCGACGCCCTCAAACCCGCCCGATTTAGGTAACGGTGATTCTGGCGCAAGCTTGGGGCCGTTCCCTTGAGAGATCTGGTAAAACTTCTCGGCCTGCTGCATCAGCTTCTGGTACTCGGCAATGTCGCTACGACCAGCGGCGGTCAATTTGCCGAACTCCGCAGCGGCAAATACGGCGTAGAGGCCCGCGGTAAGGGTGTAGGCCGTTTCAGCAACTCCAGCGAGCACGCGTCCAGCAACTTGACCCCAGGTGTTCAGGGCATCGAGCGTACCTTTCCCGCCCGAAATGGTCTGGAGGATACCGCTGATGGCAGGGGACAAGCCTTCGCTAAACGCCAGACCCGCACCAGTAATGCTCTGCCCCAGATCCTTGAGGCGCTGGCTTGTATCAGCGAGTGCGCGCGCAGTGTCTGCTGTGAGGTAAGTTCCAGTAGCTTTGGCTCGACTCTCGTAGTAGTCCCAGTTCTTGCCCAGCTCCATAAGGATTGGGATCTGCTCAGCACCGGCTTTGCTCAGCAAACCAGTGGCCAGCTGGTTACGAAGGATCGGATTCTCAGTGGCGGCGAGTGTCTGGGTGAATTTCTTGAACGCAATCTCCGCACCATCTGTACGATGTGCAAGCTCGTTTGCGTTCAGACCCAGCGATTGCATCAGGCCTTGCGCCTTGGCATTATTGCCGTTTGCGGCCGCGATGGTTTTGTCCATCTTGGCCACCGCGCTGGAGAGACCATCGAAGTCACCGCCGGTGACGTTGGCCGCGTACTTGAGGACGGACAGCGTCTCCACGGCCAAGCCAGTCTTGACGGCGGCACGCTGGAGAGTTTCGCCCAGCTCAAAGCTGCCGACCGTTAGCTCCTTGACGGCGCGAACAGCTTCGAGGATCACAAGGTAGGGCGCGATCGACTCGAAGGCATGCTTGACCGAGTCCAAAGCACCTACGATCATCGACGACTCCGATTCCACTGTGGAACGGGTCTGGCGCATTTGTTCCTGCACCATGTCGAGGGCGCGCTTGGCGCTCTCGCCGTCGCCCTGGATCTGGATGACGATGCCTTTGCCTGCCATCAGTTCACCGCCTTTCGCCGTGCGTTCATTAGGCGCAGCTTGGTGTCGAGATCGCGGGCGGCAGAGGCCATGGCGTCGGCATCGACCTCTTCCTGCTCCCCGAGGAGCTGGGCGGAGGTGATGAGCTGGCCGGACTGCATGCTGTAGAGCGGAGCCATCCAGTGCGCCTCCACGCGCAGACGATCGGCGAGCTGCTGCTCAAAGCCCTGCCGAGCGAGATGGTACTCGCGCGGGGTGCAGGACCAGAACTCGGCTACTTTCCAGCCGAGCGATGCATAAGCAAACCGCTGCGCATCGTCAAAGTCGAAACCTTCTTCTTTCCGGCTACCTTCGGTGCGGCCGGCTGCGCCGCCGGGCTGGCCGCCTCGTCTTTTCCCTTGGGCTCCGGGACGTAGGTGTTGCCGACGAGAGCGAGGAAGACTGCATTGAAGATCTGGGGCAGCAGCCAGGGCCGCATGAATGGCTCGATGTCGCCGAGTTCGAGCACCTCCTTATGCTCCCGGGCGTCTGCCTGAAGGCCAGCCCACAGAAAGAAGTGGAGGGCGTTGATGCTCTTGAGCTCAATGTTGGCGACTGCCGAATCGTGAGACCCGATTGAGTAGAGATGCGTGGCAAAGTCAAGACCGTACTTCTGCACCAGAAGCCAGGTTGCCGCCATGTCGAAGAGGCAGACCCGCCGGCGTCCGTCGAGTGTGATGGGCTGAGCGCCGCGCTGCCCGAGAAGATCCATGGTGAGTGCCTTTCTATGCAAGCAGGGCCGCCGGCGAAGGCGGCCCTGAGAGTGGACCGAAGTGGACTAGACCTCAGCCTGCAGGCCGGTGTTGGTGAGGGTGTTGACCAGCGGCGTGGTCTGGGTGGTCTGGGTGAGCGGACCGGAGCCCTTGAGCGTGACGTCCAGGCCGATGAGCTTGCCGCTGCCCGCGCCCAGCTTGATGCTGCTGATGAAGGCATAGCCGGTGAAGGCCTGGTCGGAGTTGACGGCGTCGTAGAAGAAGTTCCACTTGCTGACGACTCCCGGCGCGTTGATGGTGGCCAGGATGTTGGCCTGCTGCGACGGGTCGCCGTCGTAGTAGCAGTACTTGGCGGTGGCGGTCCAGCTCTTGCTCGAAGGCAGCGCGGACTCCCAGGCGGCGTCATCGGTGGTGGTGGCGTCGGGCGTCTTGAGGGCGATGTCGATCGACCACTCCATCAAGCCGACGACCTGCTGCTCGGTCTCCGCGATGAGGGTGACCGTGCCGGCCGCCGTCGCGTTGGCGGAGAGGACCACGGTAGTGCCGGTGGCCGAGAGAATGGTGGTGCCCGCGGGGATACCGGGGCCGGTGACGGGTGCGGGCAGCACAGCCGCCGTAAGGCCTGCGAGGCTGGAGACCGCGGTAACGTTGGGGCTGCCCACCGCCGTGGTGCCGGTGAAGGTGGTGTTGGACCCCACGCTGGTCTGGGCGAGATCGCCTACGAGCTTCTTGAACGCCATGTGCTGCTCCTCTCAATACCTCAATAACCCGCCAGACTTGGGTCTGCGCGGCTGGTGCTGAACTCGACCTCGTAGGTGACCACGAGCGTGACGTAATCCAAATCGCCCTTCTCCAGCTCCCACTTGCGGCCCAGATAGCGGAGGAACGTGACCAGGCCGCCAAGAGTGGGATCCGCGAGCAGAAGCTTCTGCGCGCGGACGTAGCGGGCATCGACGGCCACATCGACAGCGTTGGCGTCGGCGGCGGCGTGGCGGACGGTGAAGCGGTGGCGCAGATCGAGCGAGGCGTTGTCTGTGTACTCGGCCTGCTCGTCCTCCGGCATGACGTTGTCCGCGGGCAGATCGTCCGCACCGTAGTCCTCCCTCTGGCAGCGGAAGACGTTGGCCTGCTCGCCGCCAAGAGTGGCGACGACGGCATCCAGGATCTGGCTCTGGAGGCTGGCGCTCATGCCTTCGCTTGCGCGATCTGGTAAGGCATCCACTCAGCAAACTGGGATGAAGGACGTTCACCTTCGCCCTGATAGAGAAACACTGAGGTCTGGCTGTAGGGAACACCGTTGGAATCAAATACGGCTAGGTTCACGCAGGTGTCCGACCACACATGAGCGACTATGGCAGCCTGTGGCTGCTCCTCGATGTTCGAGCCCAATGGGTGAAACCACACGACACGTCCGATTGAAGGTTGAATCATTGCTCTCCTCGTTTCATGTGCTCTTCAGCTCCAGGCAGACGACCGCACCGTCATCCTCCGCGGTGATGGACGCCACCTTGTACTCAATGCCCTCGACGACGATCACCTCCTTGACCCGCGGCATAGGGTTGAATGCGTAGTGCGGGAGTCGCAACTCCGGCAGGACGACATCCACGCCGCCAAAGCCCTGCTCCGCGAGCCTGGACCCGATGGGCCTATCCAGCAGGCCCTGTACGGGCTGCCCATCCCGGTAGGTGCCGACGCCATTGAAGGTGACGCACGGCCCAGTCCGGAACAAGGCTCGCAGATCCTGTTCGCCGAAGCCCATGGGTTAGCTCTTGGCCTTGGTGGGGCGAGAGGCGTCCGCCACTTCCTGGTCCGTGGCGTCGACGGCGCGGCCGGTGCGGCGCAGGCTGCGGGCGTCGGAATCCTGTACCTGGACGAAGTCTCCGGCCTGGATGAGTTCCCCGCCTTGGTAAAAGTGATCCGTCGCCCGGACCCACTGGAGCGGGCCACTGACCGCGGCAAAGCCACGGACGGCGCCGGCCGCCTGGATGGAGGCCACGGTGCCACCTTCAGCCGAGGCGCTGATGGAGTCGACCTGGCCGCCCTGCGGGTACCGTGCGGCGAAGGCGGACTGGAGAGATTCGAGAGTGCGGATGCTCATCGGGTGAAGCTCCTGGACAGAGTGCGCGGTGCGGGAGGGTATAGCCGGGCTCTCAGCGAGAGACCCGGCTGGATGGATTAGCTCGGCAGGACGGAGGTGGAGATGGCAAAGCTCTCAATGTGCCGGATGTTGGTGTCATAGAGGCCATGCTCGGTGATCTTGTACAGGCCCTGCTGCGCGCCGGTGTACGGATCCACGATGAGCTCACTGAGGCCCCAGTCGCCGATGAGCATCTGGTCCCAGACGCCGAGAATCACGGCGTCCAGCCCAGAGACCGCGTTGACGGTGTAGCCGGTAGGCACCGCCGTGGAGGCGATGGCGCGGTAGCCGAGAGGGCCTTCCTGGACGCCGTTCGCATCCGGCGAGGAAGTGGACGGCCAGATGAAGTCCGAGAGGCCGCCAGAGATCTTCGGAGTGCTGCGCAGCGCAGCGCGCACCCTGGGACGGAGAGCCCAGCCGAGCGTGCCGATGTCGCCATTCTGGGTGCTGATGGCTGCCTCAAAGTTGTTGCAGTCCACGTAGGTGAGCGGCACGCCCCCGGCGCCGGCGGTGACCGTTCCGTTGGCCGCGCGGGTGGTGCCGGAGAGGATGGCGGCGATGCCGGTCTGGAGCATCATGCCCAACGGAGAGTTGCCGGTGCCGGGCCCAGCGAGAGCCGCAAAGTCCAGCGAACGGGCGAGAACCTCCATGCGGTCGTTGGCCAGGACGGAATCCACCGCGAGGTTGGACTGCGCGAGCAGCTCCAGGAAGTAGCTGTTGTACATGCTGAGCCGGTGCGGCTGCATGGTGATCGCATCGAAGCCGGGATCGGTCTCAGCCACAGTGCCGCCTTCCGCCAGCCAGTTGCTCTGGCCTGCGGCGTTCTGCCGGGAGAGCTTGACGCCGCCGTGCAGGCCAGTCATCATCTGCGCGCCCAGGGCCAAACACACCGTCTTCGAGCGAAGCAACTTGATGGGATCGGCATCGACGTTGACGAAGTTGGTGGCCGCGCCGGCGTTGCCACCCGAGGCGAGCGCACGCTCCTGCACGCCAACCGTGCGCACCGTCGCGCTGGGAATGAGGATGCCGCCGCCGAGGCCGCTGACCCCACGCTCCGACGCCTTCTTGCGGAGCTGATCGGAGACTTCGCGCTCCAGGCCGGCCTCCGCGCCCTTGTCCTTGAAGGTGCCTTTGGACCGCTCATTGATGGCGGCGCAGTAGACGTTGCGCAGCGAGTAGCTCTGCTGCTCCCGCTTGCTCAGGTCTCCCATGACGTCATCGCCGATGGTGGCGACGTTGGACCGCTGGGAGTTGGCGATGATCTTGTCCGCGACCGCTTCCTTGGCGCGGGCCAGGGGCAAGTCCTCCGACACGTAGCGGGCGAACTCATCCGCGGAGAACTCTTTGGGGTTGCTCTTGAGCAAAGAACGCAGACCCTCAACACGGGTTTTGTTCTCTGCGGCGAGGTCGACGGTGACTTCAGCTGCCATGGTTTGCGTCCTTTGGGCTTCAGGTTGGGTGGTGCGGGAGTTGTCAGAAGGGGTGGAGTCGTCGTCTTCGGTTTCGTCGTCTTCGTCCTCGTCGTCATCTCCTTCCATGCGCGCTTCTGCTGCGGGCACGGCGGCGGAGCGAGTGGCGAAGATGTACTCAACGGGAATGGCGTCCGGAGCCTCACGGGCGGAGCGCCCGACGCCGACGGAGGGATCGGCGGGAATGGTGACCAGGGAGTTTTCGAGCGGCTCCCAGTCCGTGGCGGTGACGGTGCGGTGGCCGTTGTCGTCTTCCTCCACGGTGGCCTTGTGGATGATGTAGGCGAGCGAGACGTCCTTGAGGATGCCGTCCTTGAGGTCTCCCTCTTTCTCGCGGGCCAAGGGGTTGGAGCCAAGCTTGTTGACGGTGCGGAGGACACCATCCTTGCCCAGCTCATGCCCGGTGGTAACTCCCAGGTGCTGGTGCGGATCGTGGTTGAAGAGCAGCGGCATGCCGCCCTTGAGGCGGTTCATCCGGATGGCTCCGGGCTTGTGCGAAAGGATCTCCGTGCCGAAGTAGCGCTCGACCGGCTGCTCCGAGCTGATGGCCATGGTGACCGTGCGCGCCTCGGGGTCGTAGCCGTCCACGCTCATGGCGCGGCGCTGCGGCCCGAGTTTGGTGGGCAGCTCGCGGAGCTCGATCTGGCTTTCCTGGTGCTTGGCCATTGCGAGACGGTTGTCGCGCAAGCGGGGAAACGCCGTCAAATCAGGCTATTTTGTTGGCTAGAACAGGCAGATGATCGTCATGCCACTAAGCCGGTTTGCCAGCCGAAGGAAGTGTCTAACAGCCCAGATAGCACATCTCTGCCGCCACGTGAAAGGTCTTCCAAACATCTGTACCTCCCGTTCTACTTGCCGCTGAAATCACTTGCGGCGGTTTGCCCTGCTACGACGTGAGGCATCGCGGGCACCCCTCGTCTTAGGTCCCAGCTCATAACCCGATCCGGATCGGTGAGCTGCTCGCTCCGGGTGACGACTGAACCGCAGGAACGGAGCGCTCATAGTAGGAAGCGAGATGGACGCCATACTGGATAGAGCGGCTGCCAAGGCCTGCGCGCTGCGAATGATGATTGCGGGTGGGTTTGGAGGTAATGTAGGAACCATTTCTAGTTTCCCTTCTTGTTCGTTTGTGTGCCGCCCTGCGACTGCGCGGCTTCCTTCTCGTCGTCGGCGGCTACACCCTTGCCGCCCTGGTCGCCGGTGATGTCCACGCCGTAGACCACGCCCTGCTCCGCGAAGAACGCCTGCTCCTTCTTGCGCTGGATCGCGACGTCCTGCCAGTCGAGACCCATCTTGGAGCACTCGATCTCGTACGTCGTCATGCCCTCACCCAGCTTGAGGACGACAGCCTGCGCGTCCTTCATGGGGTCCACCCACTCCCAGCCGCGGCCGCGGGCGCTGTACTGCTCCATCTGGTCCGGGGAAAGCGAGATGTCGCTGAGGGTGGTGAGCAGCGCCATGCGCAGCCAGGCCATGCGCACCGGGCCACAGAAGCACTCCGCGAACCAGCGCTGCACGATCCGCCACATATCCCGCTCATCGATGAGGCCGGCGCGGATGGAGGAGAAGTTGACGCCCTCGAGGTCATTGGCGAGGGACGGGTACATGACCAGCAGCGCGGAGGCGACGGTGCGCAACTGGGTCTGCATGAACTCTTTGTGGGTGTTGGTGGGGAAGCGCGGATCAATGAAGTT
The DNA here is from genome assembly GCA_964236325.1 of uncultured Acidobacteriaceae bacterium. Classification (GTDB taxonomy): domain Bacteria; phylum Acidobacteriota; class Terriglobia; order Terriglobales; family Acidobacteriaceae; genus Edaphobacter. Next base: position 26,413 of record CAXSEC010000010.1, read on the forward strand.
CGCGTGCTCGCCGGCGTCCAGCCGCAGGCCCTCCCCGGCGTTGCCGGTCATGATCTGGGTGCCGTCGGCGTTGGTGTCATCCCCTGCGCCGTCCTCATCCTCCCCGGTGAAGCCCTCCGCCACATCCTGCTCAATGATGAGGAACTTGGCCGCGGAGGTGCGGGCGGCCACGACTACGGCCTCCTCATACCGGCTGCTCTGATTCAGAGGCAGGATGGCGGCGGACATCCAGGTGTAGCCGCGGGTCTGTCCAGGGCGCTCCCAGATGGCGGTGTGCACGATGAACTCGGCCGGGATGCGCTTGCGGTTGCGCCCACCGCCGATGGTGTCGAACGGGTGGCCGTCCCAGAGCCAGTAGGCCTGGGGCTTGCGGTACTGGTCGACCTCCACGCCCATGCGGATCTCGCCGTTGCCGGCGAGGGCCTGCATCATGGTGTCGTCCAACTGGTCATTATCGAGCGGCTGCAGGGCGAAGCCGGTCTCGCCGAACTGGCGGCCGTAGACGAACTTGACGACATTCTCACCTTCCCGCGCGACGTTGGCGATGGCTTGCAACTGGACGTCTGCCCAGGAGAAGCGTCCGCATGCGGTGCAGCGGCCGCGCTTACACCACTTACGCCACTCCTCATCGATCCGCTGGTTGATGCGCTTGGTCTCTGCAGTCTCCTTGCCGTTGATGCCGGTAACAGTGGACTTGAGAAGGATGCCGGCTTCTCCGACGACGTTCTGCCGGACCATCTGCAGAAACTTGCGCGCAAACGCATTGTTCAGCGCGAGCGAGCGGGCGCGGGCGCGAAGGCGGACGTTGTCGCCGAAGAGGTCCTGATCCGCGGAGCTGGTGCGCGCCAGAAAATCCATCGTAAGGCGATTGATTTTGGCGGCCTGGAAGCCCCCCGCGCCGCCCCCGGCCGCTCCGGCCAGGATGGCAGGCGTGTTCTGAGGAGACATGGTTCGCTTGCCGGACTTCCAGACCTTGTCGCCGGAGCGGAGACTGGCCGGGCGTTCGCCGCCGAGATCGAGGATGGGCATCTATCGACCTCCGAACAGGATGCCAATCGTCTTGGTAGGAACGTACTCGCCGCGGCGGATGCGCTCGCGACGGACGCGGGCCTCGATGTAGGCCTCCCACTTGAGCAGCTCCGGGAGCATCATCTTGGTGAGCTCGCGGGTGCCGATCTTGTACATGCTGACGTCATCGAGGGCCTTGCCCTGGAGCAGGCACTTGATGTTGGCGAGCAGCTTTTCGTTCTGGGTGCGCGGATCCGCGGGGGTGGCGCCACCGACGTCGGGATCCACGATGAGCTTGCCGATGCCAAGCTCCGAGCGGTTGCCGTTGAGATCGAAGGCGAAGCAGACCCACTGGTAGCGGGCGGGCGTCCAGGTGCCGGTGGTGGCGCTGGCGATAGAGAAGCTGGCCACGCCGCTGGCGTCCGCGGGCACAGGAGGGATGGCGATGCGCACCGGCACGTTGTTGACGACGCCGGTGAGGAAGTAGCTGACGGCCGAGCCGGCGGGAAGCTGCGTCTGCACCTGCCAAGCGAAGAGATCGCCCGCCCGCATGCGCGGCGGCAGACTTTGGCTGGGTTGCTGCGCGACGACGACCGGAGTGCTCACCAGAGGGTGATACGAGGCGGCCGGAGGAACGGTCAAATCAGGGGTTTATGCTGGTGGGCATGAACTTCGAGAACGTTATCAGCGCGGAGTGTATGCACGAGATCTGCGATCATTGCAGATATGAGGACTGCGCCTGCGACTGTCACTTTCCGGACTCCGACGAGTTCTATGACGCGGGAGAGAACGACACGATTGAACAGGACGGCTACGCCTGACGTTTGCGGCTACCGGTTGATCCATGCGTATCCAGGCAGCTTTATGCGTTCTCGCGCATTCTTTGTCGTTTTTATGCTGGTTTTCTGCGCGGCAGCGTCCTCTTTATGCGTGTCCTGCGGAGTCGCTTCCGCCTCGATCACCTTGGGTTTTCGGGTGCTGACGTTCTTCGCCAGCGACCCCCACTTCACGTTCAGGTCCTCGAGCGCGGCCATGGCGTAGATGCGGCAGTCCAGAGCCTCATTCCGGGCGCGCTTCTTCACCCAGCGGCGCACCGGCGTCATCCCCTCCATTGTGGTCTCAAGCTGCTCCGCGGTGAGCTGCTCGAAGTACTCGCCGTCGTAGTTCGGCAGTGGGACGAACGCCCCTCTTTCATCGCGGTAGCCGGAGGGGAACGCGCAATAGCCCGCGCCTGACTCCTCGCGCAGATTCGCGTAGAGGGCTTCCTTGCCGGTATCCACCCCAACCAGGCGCAGATCCACACTGCCGCGGTGCACCCGGCTCTGCGCGCGGGGACGGATGAGCGCCTGCCCCGGTCCGGGGACGCCCTTGGACGCGTAGATGCGCCGAACCTGGCGCGGCCGGCAGAACCAGTAGACCCGCTTGGTGTTGTCGCCGGAGTCCACGAAGGCGGAGGAGATGCGCATCTGCGTGCCGGAGGCGGTGCGATAGGTGGCCTTGAGCAGGGCGTCGAGCTCCAGCCAGAGCTCCGGCATGGCGGGGTTGCCGCGGAGGATGAAGTAGTCGATGGACCAGGAGCGCTCATTCTCTCCCCAGCCGACGACCTCCATCTCAATGCGGTTGCCCTGCACGTCGACGCCGGCGGTGAGGACCAGCACGCCGGGCGGGACGCGGGCGGCGTACTCCACACGGCGCTTGAGCAGGGACTTGTCGTCGACGGTCTCGCCGGAGGTCTCAAAGGTGCGGCCGAGACGGGTGTTGGTGAAGGCCTTGAGCAGGGTGGGGTCGTGCTGCTTGAGCTCGGGGTCCTTGAAGCACTTGAGGTACTGCGCGATGATCTTGGGCCAGGAGAGCCAAGGCGAGTAGAGCGACGAAAGCTGGAAACCGGCGGTACCGGCGGCGGCGTTCGGGTTGGTCTTGACCCAGCTGCCGGCGCGGAGCATCGCGGGCTTGTCGCGCTCGAGGATCTCGCAGCCGGCCACGCACACGTAGTAGCACTGCTCCGGCTGGTGCTCGGTGCGGCCGAGCTTGGCGTCCGGGCGGGGCCAGTGCAGGCGCTCCCACTCGAGGACCTGCATGGTCTGGCAGTGCGGGCACGGAACCCAGTAGCGGCGCTGGTCGGAGCGGGCCTCCAGCTTCTCAATGCGGCTGGCACCCTTGTCCGTGGGAGTGGAGCTAAAGATTTTCTTGCGGTTCCAGTAGTTGGTGGTGCGGGCCTCACCGAGCGTGATGGGGTCGCCTTCGGTGCCGGCCGAGGCGGGGTATCCGTCGATCTCATCCATGATCAGGATGCGGACGGAGCGGCGGGCCAGGCCGCGGGGAGCGTTGGCGCCGGCGAGGGCGAGATAGCCGCCGGGGAAGCTTTTGTTGAGGTTGGTGTTGCCGGAGTTGCGTGTCTTGGGGTCGGCGAAGAGGGTGCGCAGCGCGGGGGTGTCGCGGATGGCGGGGGCGAGGTTCTCTTTCGAGAAGTCCTCGGCATCCTTCTCGGTGGGCATGACGAGCAGGATGGGGCTGGGATCGTTGTGGACGAAGGCGAAGATGGTGTTGATCTCGCTGGCGGTCTTGCCGAGCTGTGAGGCGATCTGGAAGACGACGGTCTCGATGGTGGGGTCGTTGACGACGTCCATCATCTCCCGCTGGTAGGGCGCGCGATCGGTGCGCCAGGGGCCGGGCTCGGCGGAAGTGCCGGCGGGGAGGATGGCGTACTTATCCGCCCACTGCGAGACGGTGAGGGTGGGCGGCGGAGCGAGGAGAGCGAGGGCGCCGTGGACGCAGGCGTAGAGGGCGTCGACGCTGTCGGTTGGGCTGGCGGACGGCGTGGGGTTAGGCATCCTCGTCCTCGGGCTCCGGCTCGGTGGATGGGATGAAACGGAGTTGGGAGAGGCGGGTGCAGAGCTGGTCACACTCGGAGGTGAGGAAGGCGTTCATCTCGACCTGGTCGCGGATGGCGAGGACGCGGCCGACGATGCGGTTGGTGAGCCCGCGGATCTCGGTCTGGAGGCCTTTGGAGACGTCCTGGAGGACGCGGCTGACGTCCGCCATGGGGACGAGCTGGCCGCGGCGCTGCTGGAGGTCGAGTTCCTTGAGGTCGGCGACGGCGGTGTCCTTGCGGCGGATCGGATCGTCTTCCTCGCTGCCTGAGCTGTCGGGGCCGGAGTAGCGCTCGAGGCTGAGCTTGTAGCCGACGTACCAGGCGAGGACCTCAGACCAGACGAAGGTGCGCTGGCGGCCGTCGACGAGGCAGGGGCAGCCCTTGTCCTTGACGTAGGTGCTGAGCTGGCGGGTGGAGACGCCCAGGAGCGTGGCGACGGTCTCGGCGTCGATGGAGTCGTAGGTATCGGGCTTGCTCAGGGGGAACCTCGCTGCGGAGGTTATCGCCTGAGACGAGGGATTCTGGCAAGGCGGTGCGGAAGTGAGGGTTTGCGGAAGTTCCGGAAGTGGGTTGGGAGGGTGACTTCCGCGAAAGAGGGGGTGGACTTCCGCATATCTGCACAGCACGCTTAGATTCTATGGGACTTAGAGTTTCACGGAAGCGGAAGTGCCCTAAAAAGTTCTATAGCTAGCGGAACGTCGCGGTGGCGCGTTACCCGCGACGAAAAATGTCTGGGAAGGACCCGGGCTGCCCTCCGCTCGGCTGACTTCCCTCCCTCACCCAGGTCATCGGTCATGCGGCTGGTGTCTCGCGCTGGTCGTACATGGCGAACTGATCGCCGTAGTCAATGCCAGCGACGTGCTCATAGTCTTGCTCATCGCACAGCGGCATCACGTACTGACGAGCGATCGCCGTGGGAATGCCAGCACACGTCAGCACCATGGCTCGGCGCAGGTAGATCACCGACCGCACATGCAGCTTGAAGTCCGCGAGGTTCGACGCATCGATCTGCGCCAGCAGTTTCGCGCGCATCTTGTCCGGATCGCGACCCATCTGCTCACACGCGTGATTGAACGAGCGCTCGTACTCGTTCTGGTCAGCTTTCACGGGCTGATGTTCAATCCACCAGCGTTCCAGGATGGCTGAGTCCGTGGGCACACCACAGCGTGTGCGTTTGGCTTCGGCGACAGCATGAAAGACGAGCCGTCGCCAGAACCGTTGTCGCGACGTATCGATCGGCATCAGCGTAGGCGCGGTAGGATGGCGCTGGACCTTGATCGAGCTAGGCATAGAAGAGTTTCAAACCTACAACTTACACGAACAATCTACTCCTGTGAGACTCGCTTCGCACGCAAATTGCTCATTCTGAACACCGCATGCCACAGTCCCTCGCATGGCCACACGTCGTCCTGCCTACCCGTCCAAGCGTCCTCCGCGCAACTCCGCTGGCGGACCGCCGCCGATCGCGGACAACATCGTCTGGGATCGCGAGATCCAGCCGCGCGAGCACTACCGCATCGAGTACATCGATCGCGACGACCAGGTCTCCGTGCGCGAGATCGAGCTGCATCGCCTCGGCCACATGGACCAGCTGCAGTATCTCGGCGTCTTCCACGCCGGCCGCTTCAAGACCATGCGCCTCGATCGCATCCACGCCGTCGAGCAACTCTCCACCGGGCACGAGCCCTCGATCCGCCCATCCCCGACCTACCAGACCATGCTGCCTGCCTTTCCGCTGGCCGACGCCGTGCATCGCATGCCCACGCTCAAGGGCAGTCGCACCTGGCTGGTCAACCTGAACGACTACACCTGCGCCTGCCCGGAGCGTCGGATCCGCGCCGGCATGGGCTACGTGCCGGGACAACTCGGCCACGTATGCCCGCACCTGGCGCGCGCAATCCTCGACTTTCTGCCGCCTGCTTTGCATGGTTCCTCCGCGTGGCCCTCTGAGTTACTCAGCTTCCTCGCCGATCCGACCAAGATGAACATCGACAACCTGGCTTGAGTCATCGAAATCTGGATTCTCAAATCTCCAGACTGCCGCGTGCGCATCGATTGGACAGCAGAAGGGCGCACCATCACGACACGTGCACTTCCCTTTAGAAATGTGGGTGCCGTCGATCTGAACCCAACAACACAGCTCGCCATGCTGGAGACAGCGAACGAATCGGGCTGCCCAGTAAGAGCGGACACGGACCGGGATCTCGATCATCGCCGCGTCCCTCGCACCGAGAGCATCCACAGCCCCAGCACCACCGGCCACAGCGCCACCACGAACAGCACGAACCGCACCCTCGCCCAGCTGCACCACCAGTCAAAGGGAGGCAGCGTCTCTCGAGCGCACCAGTACGCCAGAAAGTAGAACGTCACCACGCCCAGCAGCAGGTATCCCAGCACCAAGCCGATCATGCGGACCTCCTGTGTTCGTCGTAGCGGGCCTGGACCGCGGCCTGGATGGCCAGCGCTCTTGCGGACTTCGGTCCACGCTTCCGCGCGACCAGCACGCGGACACGCTCCAGCAGCTCGGCCATGCTGCTCGCGCCCTTGGGCAGAAAAGCATCGGCATACAACGCGCGGTCGTACGCCGAGACTTCGTCGCTGGTGATCAGCGTCGGGAGCTGCGGATGCAGCTGCTTGGCCCGCCGCACCAGTTCATTGCCGTCCATGCCGGGCAGCAGCAGCTCGGCGATCAGCAGGTCGGGAAGCAGTGGCTCGCGCACAGAGTTCTCCAGCCACTCAAGCGCCGCAAATGGATTGAGGAACGGGATCACGTGATACGTGCCGCGTACCTCCAGGACCAGGCTGCGGATCGAGAGCGTCTGCTCGTTGTGGTCGACCAGGAGAATGACTTTGCGACGCCTCATGCGGACCTCGCTTCCGAGCTCACAGCAGCACGGAGCTTCCGCCTGGTGCGATCCGCCTCCGTCCTCACCTCATCCGCATCCCGCTCCAGCGCGTCCGCGCGCTCTTCGATCTCAGCAATCTCGCAGCACTTCTTGGCCGTCCTGCAGGAGGAACAGGCGATCTCCCCACACTCTGGACAGTCTTCGCACTGCTCCTCTGCTTTGCGCTCGCACTGCGGACACTCAAAGCCACGCTCCAACCCCTGTGCTTTCTCCAAACCGAAGGTCGTCACCAGGAAGCGATGGCGTGGGCAGTAGTCGTCGTCTTCTTTGATCAGAGCGCATCCCTGAAAGCGACACTGACGCGCATCATGCAAGCTCATGCGGACCTCCGGAAGTAGTTCGCGCGGGTGCAGGTGGCAAAGTGGCTGACCGCCGGAGCGTCGTCATGCGCCATGCGGTCGAAGGGCGCGTTCTTGCCAGCGGGAGTCTTGTACCACTCCACCATCTGGCCGCAGCCGCGGCAGGTGTTCGTTCCGGTGAAGTGGTGGCCGCGCTTCAGCAGCAGGCCTCGGGTATGCGGCAGCTTGGCTCCCAGTCCGGCCGCCAGCGCCTCCTGCTTGCCGACTTCCTTGGCGTTGCGCTGCTGCTCTTTCAAGTCCGCCATGAACTGATGTCGCGGGCAGAGCGACTTGCCGGGATCCGCCAGCACCGGGCACAGAGCCTCGTCGCTGGGTCTGTCTCTGTGGGTGCACTTAGGCACGAGACCACCCCTTATCTAAGGCACCGGAGCAAGCCGGGCACTCCGTTCCCTCGCGGGTGCTGCGGCCGCCAGTGCGCCGCACCCAGCCCAACTCACGAAGTTCGGTAAGGACCTGCGCTTTGGTGAAGATCGCTCCATCGAACGTCTCGGAGCGCTTCTGGCAGCGGTCGCAGACGAGGCTGTACTCCGTCTCAAAGGCCATGCTTCACCTCCGCGTTCAGCTTCGCCATGCAGGCAGGCGCGTCGCAGGCATCCGCTCCCGGAACCCACCCGCACCCACCCTCGCAAGCATTCTCCTCGGTGCAGCCGCAGAACCTACACGCACGTTCCAGATCCACGTTCCAGAACAGGTGACTTGGTGGCTCGTCTTGCACCTTCGCAAGCGCGTGGTCCACGGCCTCGTCCTCGGACTCGGCCTGCACGACGACATCGCCCCAGAACTCGACGCGATACCACTTCTTCTCTGGCAAAACCTCTGCCTGCTTGCTATCCTCAGTTGTGTTGGGCTCAGATGGCGATCCGAGTGCGACGTTGTTCATAGCATCCTCTTTGTGAGTTAGGCGTTATCCAATCGGGTGACGCCTTTCTTGCGTTTGCCCTTCAGCCGGTCGTCTCGGCCGCGTCATACCGCTGCCCCAGCTCATCCGCCGAGACTCGTACCTCGATCGACTGGTGCGGCTCGCCCGGGAGCGGATTCCCCCCAGCCCGAACCGACGACAGGTACGTGTGGCCGCCCGCCATGCGCGTCACCGTATATAGCGCGCCGGTCTTCTTGTGGCGGAACCGGGATCCCTTCTTCATCGCATGGTGCGGGTGCGTGGGGTTCTCCATGGTGCGGTGTCTCCGTTGCTGCCGCCTCGCACGGCCGGGTTAGGAAGTTCGCCAACGGCCACAGCTGCCGGCCGCCACACTTCGGGCAGCTCTGCGACGAGGTGCCAATCTCGTCGCAGTCCACCAGGTTCATGCACAGGTACGCCTCGGCCAATCGCATCCGCTTAGGCCGTCGCCGTCACTTCGGAGTTCTGGAAGCGGTTGTACGCATGCACGATCGCGCCCTTGGCCACGGTCAGCGTGGCGGCACCCTCCACCAGCGGGATCGGGTAGCCTTGCTCGATGTACGCCGCCTCTGCGCCGGTGATCGTCGCCACCTGGTTCGCAATGCTCAGCGTGGGCGCAGGCCCGGTCAGCGGCGCCGCGGCAGTGTTGATCCCGCCCATGGGCGGAGCCATCACCCGCATCCGGTCCAGCGGGATGGAGTGCGCCACATCATTCAGGTATTCCTGCGTGCCGTCCGGACGAGTAAACGTCTGGCTGAAGACCTTGTCGGTGTCGCAGCTGATGAACCCCGGCGAGCCGTTATCCGCCAGGATCAGCCCCATGTTGATCAGGCACTGGCAGAAGTACTGCCCCATGGCGGAGTGGGCCGAGTAGTCATACGTCGGATCGAGCGTCAGCCGCGAAGCAAACGCCAAATGCGTCGTGGTGTCGGTCGTCGAGTTGGTGTAGTGCGAGCCCGGCAGCATGCACGCCTCGGCGTTCAGCGCCTCGGGCATGGTGAAGCGGAACGGGTAGTTCGCCGTCTTGTTCACCAGGTCCTGCCCTTTGCAAAGGTGCGCCAGAATCGAGAGCCCGGCCGCGTCGGCGGTCGTGTACTGGAATGGGTGGTACGGCGTCGCGGAGAGCGCATCGAAGCAGGCCGCGGCGTACGGATTGACGTTGTTCCAGCCCTCGGCCTCGAAGAGAAACATCGTCGGGATATGCCACACCAGCAGGTGCTGGTCCGAGGGCGGCTCGACCGTGACGTTGGTCGAGGGAAACAGCGTCTTGTCGCTCTCGTCCGGAACTTGCAGCGTGCCGGAGATCGGCGTCAGCGCGGAGGTGCTGACGTTCCACGGCACGGTGGCGTCGATCTGAAAGCGGTCCAGCGAGTCTCCCGCCACCAGCGCCGCGATGATCGCCGCCGAGTTCGGCGCGACCGTCAGCTGGCTGGCCGGCACGTAGCCTGGATAGCTCGGCCCAAAGGGACGCTTGCCCTGCAGCCACGGGTTGACCGAGTTGCCGATCTTGGCCAGCGTCGCCGGATCCATGGTCAGCAGGTCGGTCGAGGCAATCGGCGTGCGCGGCAGGGTAGTGGTGTCGGTTGGGGTGAGGGTTGTGCTCGGCGTGATCGGCGTGGAGGGCGGGGTGGGCAGGCTCGCTCCATCCGGGGTGAACGTGACTCCCGGAATCGTGAGCGAGCCGATGATCGGTGTGGTGGACATGCTGGTTGATCTCCTGGTGCGGGTGAGTGCTGCGTGGGCGTGCCGATGGGGAGAGGAAACTCAGGCGGCGTAGTTAGAATGGGCCCTCATCCTCCGAGTCGTCGCTGTCGTCGTCAGAAGAATCGTCGTCGTTGGTGTCGAAGGGGGATGTCGCGGAGAGTTCTTTCGGAGCTTCTCTCTTTTGCTTTTCCGCGATCTCAATTAGTCGCCGAGCATCCCACGTGCTTATCGGAGCGGAGTCTATTCTCGATGCGATGGAAAGAGCAGATTCCTCGGTCAACGGAGTGATCGCATAGATTGAAGCTGGTCCGAGGTACTTAGTAAGCGGCTGCTTTCCTGGCATCTCTGGAACATCTACGCGGACAAACTTCGAGCCACCGATCTCTGCTTCGGTGACCTTGCCTGCAATGCGTTGATGTCCCATTAGCTCGACCAGCGCCCAAGAATCAAATCCTTGCTTGGCTTCCATGTTTGGCTCCATTGCCGCTTCGCACGGCCGGGTTGGATGGTTGATTACGGTGGACAGGAAACCTCTCAGGCGGCGGACTCGCGATCGACCCTTCGCGGCTGCACCAGGAAGTTGATTTGCGCATCGCGAACGATCGGAAAGAACAACCGCACCAGCCGTTTCAGCCGCGCTTGGTACTTCTGCACTCCGACGCCGGTGCGGTAGGGCAGCGTCGCTTCGGTCACGAAGGTAATCACGCCGGCCGAGCGGGCATGCCGGATCTCGACCAGCCACCACTCGCGAAAGCACGTGTCGAAGTCGTTCTCGCCAGGCACGATCTCGCCGAACCTGCGCTCGACCTCCACCGGCAGAACGGTGCGCAGGTCGGTGGCGATGCCCTGGGTGCGCAAGCGGTTCCAGGCGTCGCTCCAGGGACGCCCGCCGTAGGTCTCGATCAGGCCTGTCTCCGGGAGTGTTTTGGGCTCTGGTTCCTTCACCCCCTCTCCAGAGGGGGTAGGGGGAGTAGGTTCCAAGGATGACGGTTCCTTACGGTTCTGAGACTGACGGTTATTACGGTTAGGGGGGCAAGCTATGTCCTCTGAACCCCCCTCAAATGTCCCCTGAGTCGGTGCCGATGTCCCCTGAACCCCCTGTGGATTGTCCCCTGAAAACAGGGCCGTGTCCTCTGACTTTTCAGGCGCAAAAATAGGGGTCATGGCGTCCGGGTAGGCCTTCAAAAGCCTAGTAAAGACGCGGCTTCTATGAGAGTCAGGGGGCACCGTGACCCCTAATCGCTCTGTGTTGAGCTGGTACACGTTGCTCTTGCCGTCTTTCACCTTCCGGGCCACGTGAATCCAGCCGCGATGCTCCAGCTCCGCCACCTGCCGGCGCGCCGTGCGTTGATCGCAGCGGGATTGCTGAGCGATCGTCTCGAGCGACGGAAAGCAAAAGCCGAAGTTGTCGGCCGCATTTGCCAGCGCCATCATGATGCAAAATTGGGTTCGATCCTGCGGGCCACAGGTAATCACGGCGCCCACCATCTGGATACTCACGTTTGCTCAACTCCTCTACGGGGGAAAAGGGAAAAAAGGGGCTGTGCAGCTCTCTCCAGACCGCACAGCACTGCCAGAAAACTTGCGTTTAGGGGGACTTGGTCGTTTCGAGCTGCCGCTGCGCATGCCGCAGCAGCCTCCAGGCCGGGATCCCTATGGCATCGCCATAAGCGATGAGCGTGGGAAGAAACGGCATGGTGGCTCCGGACTCAATGCGAACCACGTTCTGCCTCGGTATGCCCGCTCGGCGGGCCACTTCCGTTTGGGAAAGGTTCATCTTGATCCGCGCAGCCCTAACCGTATCGGACAGAGCGCGAATTATCTTTGGGTCGGCATTCAACATGGCGCCTACTCCTCCATCGCCTGGCGGTAGGCGTTCTCAAGCGTGTCCGCATCCGGGAAGCACTTGCCTTTGCCCCAGGCAAGCATCGCCACGTAGTCGGGATGGTTGCGACCGTGGCTGTGCACACTGGCCGTCCACTCTTCCTCGCTAGCCACTTCCATCAGCATGGATCCGCAGTGCGGGCAACAGGGCAGCGGCGTGCTGCTGTCCGGCGGGTAGCAGTACGACGTATCTTGGATCGGGCCATGCCAAGTGCAGGTCATGCCGAAGACGTAGCGCGGATCGAATGGCGCCGGAGAGGCGGTCTTGGAGCAGAGATCGGCCTTCATCGCGCACCCTCCACGCTGCTCACCGGCCGCGGCCGCGCCTTGGCTTCCAGGTACGCGCGCGCGCGCTCGGGGTCGAGCAGCAGCCAATCCATCTCTTCGCGACTCAGCCCAGACTCTACGTCAGCAAATTGATACCAGGAGAGCTCCAGCCAGCGGATCCCCGCAACGTACTCCGTGCGCACACTGTTCCGGGTCTTCATCGCGAACTCACCGCCGCGGTCGCCGTCTCACTCTGCCACACCTGGGCCATCATCGGGACCAGCCACAACAGGGCGATCAGTACCGCCGCAAAGGCAGCCGCGTTCAGCCCTTCGGACGCCCTCGAGCGGCGAGCGGCGCGGGCGGCCTGCTTCTGGTACTTCAGCAGGATGTGCGCGTCGCTGCACAGCTCGATGGTCATCTCCCGCAGCACCATGGCCTGCTCCGTGCTGAAGCGCGGGTCGTCGTACGCCTCGCGATACCAGCCCACCGGCTCCCACTTGGCGCGAGCCGGGTCATGCCGCAGCTCGGCCGCCAAGTGCATCGCACCCTGGCGCAGATCGCTCACGGTCAGGAACTGGCCCTCGAGCGCTTCCTCGGCCAGAATGCGCGTCGGCGGCAACAGCATCAGCCGGCCAGGTTGAGGGGAAGAGATGCGACGAGGGCTGCCGGAGGGCTGGTGGGCAAGATTCATGGGCTGTGGCTCCTGCGAGAGATGTAAGGCTCACAGGAGCCACATTACTTTTTACGTAATCGCGTGTCAAGCATCCGCTTACATTTTCTGCAATCAGGTCCGTCGCAGCCGGCGATGCTCAATCATCGTGCCGCGAATCGAGATCTTCTTCCGATCGGATCTCCAGCTTGGATAGGCCGGGTTAAGCGACACAAGCTCAAAGACATGCTCGCCTCGCTCGTTCAGGCCGACATCCCGGTATTGCTTGAAGCTGCCGTCTCCACGATCGTCGTAGGCGACCACGAAATCCTCGGCTCTGGGATCGACGCCCGGATCAATCAACACGAGATCGCCCTCACGGAAATCTGGCTCCATGGATCGGCCATGGATGCGCATGGCAAAGCTGTTCGGCGAGGGTTCTAGATCGGTGAGGATGCTGTCTTCATAATCATCGCCCCCTGCAGGACCGAATTGCGCAAACTCCCCGGCTTCAACGAAGCCTAGGATGGGTATCCAACGGTTGCCTTCAGATGCCTCGACGACGTTCGACTCTTGCGCATAGAACTCCGCAGTCGACCTGTTGAAGATGCGGCAAAGCTTCTGCAGAAGCGCCGGCCTGGGCTGCTGCGTACCGTTTTCGATCCGAAAGATGCTCACGGCCGTGACGCCGACCGCTTCTGCGAGTTGCTCCCTGCTCTGACGCGCACTCTCGCGCCACTCGCGCAGGTTATTCTTGTACCCCATGTCTCAACTTTGGCGGCTTGTTACGTTTTACGCAATAACATTGCTTGCAGATTACGTAACGCAAGTGCTATACATATTTCGTAAGGTCAGGAGCGATCCCACGTTGAAGTCCGCAATGAAAACAGAGCGAGAGCGCCGTGGCTGGACGCTGGAGTATGTCGCCAAGCAGGTGGGCGTCAGCGCGGCTCAAGTCAGCCGGATTGAAACTGACGGCGTGCGAGCAGCCGAGACCGCGCAAGCTATCGTGAAGCTCTTTGGAACGCTCACCCTAGATCAGGTCTGCGCTGCGGAGCCGCGTGAAGAATCCGGCGAGGCCGCCTAGTGCGGCGGCCGGGTGTCGTTCTGCCGAGCCATGGCTTTCGCAAGCTCGTCATAGTTGAACTCCTTGCGTTTGGCTTCGGATTCGGTCTCTGCGCTGCAGGCCCAGACAAGAGCACCGATCCAGCCGAGGACGGTCCAGCCCAGCAGCAGGTTCAGCACCTTGATTCCGGTGCGCTGGTGTACTTTCCGCTGCCAGGCGACGACCGTTGGTACGAAGTAGAAGAAGGGCAGCAGCAAGACAAACACCATAATGTGGGTCGGAGTGAAGAACTCTGCCATAGTCCGTCCATCATGCATGGAGCCGCAGAGAGACGCAAGGAGTCCGCTTACGTGTCCAACCGCACACCGAGATCAGCGAGGTCTTTGTTGAGGTTGACTAGTTTCTGGCGAGCTTCGTCTCTGCTGCGCAGCAGATCTTCGAGCTGCGCGGGGGAGAGCAGGTTCTTTGGCACATCGCCTGAGTCGAAGGTGATCTGCTGGTTGGTCTGCAGTTTGCGCGCGAGCTCGGTGAGCGTGTCCGCCACCTCCTTCACCTTCGCACTCAGGTGGCCCACCTGCTTCTTCGCTTCCATCTGGGCCATGATCAACCGCCCGAGTTGCGTGGCCATCTCGTGTTCGCTCATGGGGCACTCCCGTTCCTTTACTGTAACGCCGTCCCCGGAGGCGGCCTAGTATGGCAAAGCAAGCGCAGACCCACAAACCCGACAAGCTGCTCTACGGCAAGGCGGAGGCGGCGTTCGCCCTCAGTCTCTCCGTTCGTTCGATCGAGGCGATGATTGCCGACCAGCGCCTCACCACCCGGCGTTTCGGCCGCCGCGTCCTCATCCCGGCCAGCGATGTGAAGCGGGTCGCCGAGACAATTCTAAAGTCCGACATGCTGCAAGGCGTCTCGCACGAGTCCGCATAGAGTACCACCGTTACCTTGCCGCCCCTGAAAGTCCCCTGTAAAGTCTTGCCATGGCCGACCCCAAGGTCTCGAAGAAGGTTCGCGGCGTCTACGAGCATCCCAAGGGCAGCGAGGTCTGGTGGATCCAGTACTTCGACCACGGCCGCCGGCGCCGGGAGCGAGTAGGCACCAAGGGCAATGCCATCAAGCTCTACCAGAAGCGCCGCACCCAGATCCTGCTGGGCGACAAGCTCCCCGAGCTGCAGCGCAAACGCATCACCTTCGGCGAGCTGCTGGACGATGCGGTCGCCTTCGCCCGCGAGCACAACAAGACCGCCAAGGGGTACGAACAGAAGGCGGAGCTGCTGCGCGCCTCGCTCGGCACCCGAACGGCCGAGGATCTGCAGCCCGAGGAGATTGCGGCTTGGGTCCGAAGCCGCGGCGTAACGCCTGCCACCTTCAATCGCTACCGCTCCTTTGTGAGCCTGTGCTACCGCGAGGGCATACGCTCCGGGAAGGTCAAAAACAACCCGGCGAGGCTGCTTTCCCAAAAGCGGGAGGCGAGTGGCCGCAAGCGGTT
>CAXSEC010000011.1:0-9934 GCA_964236325.1 uncultured Acidobacteriaceae bacterium
GGGTGAGCAGGTTGCGGGCGATGTTGCCGTAGATCATGGGGTCGCCGAGGAAGGGATTGGGATGGCGAACGAACCAGACACGCAGCAGCGCGCCGAGCGCGAGGGTTCCAGTGATGAACCAGCTGCTCCGCCATGGTCGAGAGAACATTCCATGCATCATACGACCGCGGCGGGGTAGAGCCGGCTGCCGGCTTTGTAGCGCGAGATCCGCAGGAGAGGCATGGCGGTTCAGGCAGGTCGCTGCTACTGCTAGGATTCTGAGAAGCGGGCTATTCCACCCGAGAGCCACACCCTAGAACCGCACCCGAGATGAGCCCCGAAGCGCATGACGAAGCAAGTCTTCTACGATCCGCAACGTAAACGCTGGAAGCGCCTGCGGCGGATCTTCGATTCGCTCGCGCTGCTGGGGTTGATTGTTGGCGCCATCTTCGTCGTTGGCCTGCTGCGCATGCGGCCGCTGCCGGAGCTTCTGCTGCGCAACCCAAAGCGAAACTACCGGACGGCGGCAACCCCTCTTGCAGCGCTGCGCAAGGGCGAGAAGCGGCATCACTCCGCCCATCGCCGCAGCAACCTGGCGCCCTCCGAGGTTCCGCTGAACCAGGGAGAAGGACTGCGCGCGGCGTACTACGTTGAGGACGATCCGGCGAGTTATTCCTCCCTCAAGGAGCACATCCGACAGATCGACCTACTGTTTCCGGAGTGGCTGCATATGGTGGCGCCTGATGGGTCGCTGAGCTACTTCAGCATCGACAATCGGGCTTACCCGGTGATCGACCAGGGCGGCGTCCATCCGGTGGACGCGGAGAACAAGGTTCGGCGCACGATTGCGGCGGCCGGCGAGGATACCGAGGTCTTCCCGCTGGTGAATAACTACGATCCGGTGAAGCAGAACTTTATTCCCGAGATCGGCAATTTTCTAAAGAATGCTGATGCGCGCGCTCACTTCCGCGACCAGCTCGATCATTTTCTCGCCGCGAATCCGGACTACCACGGGATCTCGATGGATTTCGAGGAGATTCCTGACGATGCGCAGCCTGGCTTCAAGCAGCTGACCGCGGAGATCTACCAGGACTTTCATGCCAAGGGGCTGCGGCTGTATGTCAACGTTCCGGTGGGCGATGACAGCTTTGATCTGAAGTTTCTTGCTGACAACTCGGATGGTTTGCTGTTGATGAACTACGACCAGCACCAGACGGAGAGTGGACCGGGACCGGTGGCGGCGCAGGACTGGTTTATCGACAACCTGAAGCAGGTCCTGAAGCTGGTGCCGAAGCAAAAGATTATCTGCGCCATCGGCAGCTATGGGTACGACTGGACGGTTCCGCTGCCGGGAGCGGCGGTGAAGGGCAGGAAGGCGCGGCCGACGCCGGAGAAGGTGCTGGACTCGCGCAATATGTCGACCCAGGAGGTGTGGCAGGCGGCCTCTGACTCCGAGTCACAGATCGAGCTTGACGGCGACAGCCTGAACCCGCATTTTGCCTACGACGACGAGGATGCAAATGTTCGGCACCAGGTGTGGTTTCTGGATGCGGTCACAGTGCTGAACGAGATGCGCGCGGCGCGAGCGCTGGGGCTGCAGACCTTCGCGCTGTGGCGCCTCGGCAGTGAGGATGACTCGCTGTGGAATGTCTGGGATAACCCGATGAATGTGGATCCGGAGAAGACGCTAACCAAGGTTGATCCCGGCTATGACATCGACACGGAGGGCGAGGGCGACATTCTGCGGATCACGCGAAAGCCGCAGACCGGCCTGCGCGACGTGACCATGGATGACGACAAGACGGTGCCGCAGCCGTACCGGATGGTGGTCGATGAGTCGATGGTGACCTATCCGCTCTCGTACACGGTGGAGCAGTATGGCTATCACCCAAAGAAGGTGGCGCTGAGCTTTGACGACGGACCGGATCCAACATGGACGCCGAAGATTCTCGACGTGTTGAAGCGGTACGACGTAAAGGCCACGTTCATGATGATCGGCGAGGTGGCGCAGGACAACGTCGGGCTGATGCAGCGGGTGTACCGGGAGGGCCATGAGATTGGCAACCATACCTTCACGCATCCGGATATCAGCGAGATCTCGAATGCCGCGGTCGACCTGCAGCTGTCGCTGACGGAACGTCTGTTTGCCGCCAAGCTGGGCGTGCAGCCGCTTTACTTTCGGCCGCCCTACTCGATCGATCAGGAGCCCGACACCAACGATCAGGCTGCGCCGATAGATCGCATCCAGGCGCGTGGGTACGTGATCGTCGGCGACAAGATCGACACGAATGATTGGGACGAGCACCCGAGGAAGACGCCGCAGGAGATCACGGACTCGGTCTTCCAGCAGATCAAGGATATGGAGACGCGGCCGTGGACGCGTGGATCGATTATTCTGCTGCATGATGGCGGCGGCAATCGAGCGCCAACCCTTGCCGCGCTTCCGGTGCTGATCCAGGCGCTGCGCGACAAGGGATACGAGATTGTGCCGGTCTCGGAGCTGCTGGGCAAGACGCGGGCGCAGGTGATGCCGTCGTTGACGGCCAGACAACGCTGGCAGGCGCGCGCGGACTCGATTGCGTTCTTCTTCTTCGCCTTCTTCAATCACTTCGTAATCTACGTCTTCTTTGTCGGCGATGTGCTGATGAGTGCGCGGCTGATTATTATCGGTCTATTCGCTACGATCGACCGTTTTCGCAAGCGGCAGAACTTTGCAACCGCGGACTACCTGCCGGGCGTGGCGGTGTTGATCCCGGCGTACAACGAGGAGACCGTGATCGTGCGGACGATCCGCTCGGTGATGATGTCGACCTACAAGAACCTGCGCGTCATTGTGATCGACGATGGCTCGACGGATCGCACGCTTGAGGTGGCGACGCGGGCGTACCCAGGCGATATCGAGTCGGGGCGACTGGTGATCCTGACCAAGCCGAACGGCGGCAAGGCCGAGGCGCTGAACTTTGCGCTCGATCATCTCGACGAAGAAATTTATGTTGGCATTGATGCGGACGGCGTGATCGCTCACGACGCGATCAGCCGGCTGGTCTGCCATTTTGCGAATCCGAAGATCGGCGCCGTGGCCGGCAACGCGAAGGTCGGCAATCGGGTGAATCTGTGGACCCGCTGGCAGGCGCTCGAGTACATCACGAGCCAGAACTTCGAGCGGCGGGCGCTCGATCTGTTCGACGTCGTGATGGTGGTGCCGGGCGCGATTGGCGCATGGCGTACCTCGGCGGTGCGGGCGGGCGGCGGCTACCACTCCAACACCGTGGCCGAAGATGCTGACCTGACGATGAACCTGCTGGAGCAGGGCTTTTCCGTGATCTACGAGGACCAGGCGCTGGCGTTTACCGAGGCTCCGGTGAACGCGGACGGCCTGATGCGGCAGCGCTTTCGCTGGTCGTTCGGCATCCTGCAGGCGGTCTTCAAGCATCGCGGGGCCATCACGAAGCGGCGCGCGATGGGTCTGTTCGCGCTGCCCAACATTGTGATCTTCCAGATCCTGCTGCCGCTGGTCTCGCCGCTGATCGATCTGATGTTTGTCGCGGGCCTCATCCACTACTTCATCGACCGCTACTTTCATCCGGAGACGGCGTCGACGGCGAGCCTGTACAAGCTGCTTACCTTCTTCCTGGCCTTCATGATTATCGACTTTCTGGCGTCGTCGCTTGCCTTCATGCTGGAGCGGAAGCATGCGGCCAGCAAGGGCGACGCGTGGCTGCTGTCGCACATCTGGATTCAGCGCTTTAGTTATCGGCAGGTGTTCTCGGTGGTGCTGCTGAAGACCATGAAGCGGGCAATCGACGGCAAGCCTTTCAACTGGGACAAGCTGGATCGAACGGCGAAGATGTCGGCGGAGACGGAGAAGATCGTCGAGACCACGTAGGGTCACGGGTTGGTGGAGGTAGAATCGACTCGATATGGCCACGTTTACAGCACCCTCCGTCTCCGCCAGCGATCTCGCACCGTTCAAGAACGAAGCCTTTGTTGACTTCAAGCAGCCGGAGACCAGGCGCCTGATGCAGGCCGCGGTGGCGCATGTTGAGAGCCAGCTCGGGCATGAGTACGACATGGTGATTGGCGGCAAGCGGGTCCGCTCTGAAAAAACAGTTACTTCGGTTAACCCGGCAAGCCCGATGCAGATCATCGGGCGCCATGCCGAGGCAAATGAGGAACACGTGGAGCAGGCCATCGCCGCGGCGCAGCACGCCTTTTTGACGTGGAGTCGCTGGCCGATGAAGGATCGCGTCGAGGTGCTGCTGCGCACGTCGCAGCTGGTGACAGAGCACAAGTTCGAGCTTTGCGCGTGGCTCAGCTTTGAGGTCGGTAAGAACTGGGCGGAGGCGGATGCGGATGTCGGCGAGACGATCGACTTCCTCGAGTTTTATGCGCGCGAAGCCATGCGCCTGGCAGACGCGACCACGCCTATCCAGTTTCCAGGCGAGCGTAATGCGCTGCGGTACCTTCCGCTGGGCGTCGGAGCCGTGCTTCCCCCGTGGAACTTTCCGCTGGCAATTATGGCCGGGATGACTGCGGCGGCGATTGTGTGCGGCAACACTGTTGTTTTGAAGCCCTCGGTCGACGCGCCAACCATTGCGGCGCGCTTTCTTCTGCTGCTTGAAGAAGCCGGTCTGCCGGACGGCGTGGTCAATCTCTGCCATGGTGCCGGACCCGGATTTGGAAGCGCCCTGGTCGCCCATCCGCAGACGCGCTTCATCGCGTTTACGGGATCGAAGAAGGTCGGCCTCGAGATTCACGAACGCGCCGCCCGACCGCAGCCGGGACAGCACTTCATCAAGCGGACGATCCTCGAGATGGGCGGTAAGGATGCCATCATTGTGGACGCTGACTGTGATCTGGACCTGGCGGTGGAAGGTGTCGTCGCCAGCGCCTTTGGGTTTGGCGGTCAGAAGTGCTCTGCGTGCTCGCGGGCGATTGTGGACGAGGGGCTGTATGAGGTCTTCTGCGACCGACTGCGCGAGCGTGTAGAGGCCATTGCCATCGGGCTTCCGACAGAGAATGCGGCGCTAGGCCCGGTCATCAACCAGGCGGCTTTCGATCGGGTGCAGCAGTACATGGAGGTTGGCAGAGCCGAGGGCCGGCTGCTGTGCGGCGGCGAGGCGACCTCGCTTGACGGCCAGGGCGGATGGTTCCTGCAGCCGACGGTCTTTGTTGATGTACTTCTCACGTCACGGCTTGCCCAGGAGGAGATCTTCGGTCCAGTGCTGGCGGTCCTGAAGTCAACCAGCTTTGAGGAAGCGCTCGCGATCGCCAATGGAACGGAGTACGGCCTGACCGGCGCGGTTTACTCGCACTCGCGCGAGAACCTTGATCGGGCAGCTCGTGAGTTCCATGTAGGGAACCTCTATTTGAATCGCAAATGCACCGGCGCGATGGTGGGAGCGCACCCCTTCGGCGGCTTCAACATGAGCGGTACAGACTCAAAGGCCGGCGGCCCGGATTATCTGCTGCTGTTCACACAGGCGAAGAGCATTGCGGAGAAGGTGGGTGTGGCGCCGACAGCTGCCGAGGAGATGACCGAACAGCGTATGGGGCTGTGATGCGCGGCGTTACAGGATGAGGCAGAGCGAAGCTGCGACGCAGCGCGTTTAGATAACTAGGGCGTCGCTCCTCGGCGGATCTACGGCACCTCAGGCACTTTTCATCTGCAGCAGCCGTCCTGCTGTCGCTGCCGCCTCCGCCAGAACCTTGTGGTGGATGGTGAAGAGTGCGAGTTCCAGACGATCAGAGACGCCGGTCTTGTCGTAGATGCCGCGCAGGTAGTTCTTGATGACCTGCTCCTTGGTGCCGAGCTGGT
Source organism: uncultured Acidobacteriaceae bacterium (assembly GCA_964236325.1). Taxonomy (GTDB): domain Bacteria; phylum Acidobacteriota; class Terriglobia; order Terriglobales; family Acidobacteriaceae; genus Edaphobacter. The sequence continues at coordinate 5,798 of CAXSEC010000011.1, forward strand.
TAGCGATGTCCTTGTTCTTGCAGCCCTGCACGATGAGGGCGATGATCTGGATCTCTTTCGCGGTAAGGCGGTCGCGAACGCGTGCTCCCACGCTGTCGGCAACCTGCATGACGGTCACGTTTCCTGTGTGCACGCAGCGCTGGCCGCGGTTCACCTTACGAACGCACTCGATCAGGTCGGATCCGGAGACGCTGCGGTAGACGACGCCGAACAGTTGCGCCGTGACGGCGTCGTCCACCTGCTCGTTATTTTCGAGGATGAGGACGGCCCTGCTTCCGGCCGCTGCGATGACAGTCAAAAGCTCCGGGAGCATGGGAGAGATGGCTTTCGAGAACAGGATGACGGCGCCCTTGTGGGCGTCGATAGCGGATCGCAGCCGCTGTTCGTCGTCGCACTGCGCCACGAGGCGGATGTCATCTTCAAGGGCAAGAACCCGGGCGGCACCCGCACGAAAGATGAACTGGTCATCAGCAAGAATTAGTCGGATCACGATCGGTCGATCTCCTCTGGAAAAGCTCTGCGTGGAATCGCCCAGTGCCGAGCTGTTGTGGCGCTCGAAGACATACTTTCAATCGATACACTTGAGTCCATCAACGGGTCAATCACCCAAACGGGTCGAAGCGCTTGCACCGTTCCCGGCTGCAACGAATCTGATTCTGTATAGGTACGCGGTCGATCGCTTTTCGGATGGGACGGAGTTTCAGCGTTTATGGCAAAACCGATTCTGCTCGCAATTGACGACGACGTCAGCGTTCTCGAGGCCGTGGTTCAGGATCTGCGACAGCGTTACGGGCAGACCTACCGCATTCTGCGGGCTGCCTCGGGCCAGGCCGCTCTCGACATCTGCAAGCAGCTGAAAGATCGTGGCGATGTCGTCGCTCTCTTTCTCTCCGATCAGCGTATGCCGGGTATGACCGGGGTTGAGCTGCTGCAGCGAACGATGGAGCTTTACCCTGACGCCAAGCGGGTGCTGCTGACAGCCTATGCCGACACCGAAGCCGCCATTCGCGCGATCAACTCGGCGAAGATCCACTACTACCTGAACAAGCCCTGGGATCCACCCGAGGAGAAGCTCTACCCGGTGCTCGACGATCTATTGGGCGACTGGCGGCAGGACTACAAGGCTCCCTTCGAAGGCGTTCGGGTGGTCGGAATGCGCTGGTCTCCTGACGACTTTCTGGTTCGTGAGTTCCTGTCGCGCAACCGGATTCCCTTTCAGTGGCTGACGCCGGAGGTGAGCCCGGGAGCGCTCGATGCGCTGCATGAGCGCAAGCTCGACGACTCGAAGCTGCCTATCGTGCTGTTTGCGGACGGCACGTCCCTGGTGCAGCCGAGCATTACGGAGCTCGCGAACAAGGTCGGCATGCGCACCACCGCCGAGCAGGAGTTCTACGATGTAGTGATCGTGGGTGCCGGCCCAGCCGGTCTGGCGGCTGGGGTCTACGGCGCGTCAGAAGGCTTGAAGACGCTGATTATTGAGGCGGAGGCACCCGGCGGGCAGGCGGGCAGCAGCTCCAAGATAGAAAACTATCTTGGATTTCCGGAGGGCCTGAGCGGCGAAGAGCTCGGGAAACGATCGTATCTGCAGGCGCGGCGGCTGGGCGCCGAGTTCCTGACCCAGCGCGTGTGCTCGATGCGCAGTGAGGGCCCGTACCATCTGCTGCGGATGAGCGATGGCAAGGAGGTCAGCTGTCTGGTCTCGCTGATCGCTACCGGCGTGTCGTACTGCAAGCTGGAGATCGAGGGTGCGGACCGGCTGACCGGCGCCGGCATCTACTATGGCGCGGCACAGACGGAGGCCATCGCCTGCAAGGATGAGGCGGTGTACATCATCGGCGGCGCAAACTCCGCGGGGCAGGCGGCTATGTACTTCTCCCGGTACGCGGCGCGCGTCTTCATGCTGGTGCGCGGGGATTCTCTAACCAAGAGCATGTCGCGTTACCTGATCGACCAGATAGAGAACAATCCGAAGATCGAGGTGCTGACGCAGACCGAGGTTGTACGGGCGTGTGGCGAGGCTCACCTAGAACGAATCACGCTGCGCTCCCCCAGCGGCGAGCAGGTGTGTGAGACCAACTCGCTCTTCGTTTTCATCGGCGCCGCACCGAAGACGAAATGGATGACGCCGGAGATTGCGAAGGATAGCAAAGGCTTTATTCTCTCGGGTCCGGACTTGAAGATGCGCGCGCCGGAGGCATGGCCGCTCGAGCGCGATCCCTACCTGCTCGAGACCAGTGTGCCGGGCATCTTTGTCGCCGGCGACGTGCGCTTCAACTCGATCAAACGCTGTGCTTCGGCGGTTGGCGAGGGCTCCATCGCGATTCAGTTTGTTCATCAATACCTTGCTTCCCTGCAGCCATGATTGACCATTTCGCTTCCCGCTTTCCAGAGAGAGACACCCCCATGACAAGCGCGACTGACTTGAACCAGAGCGACGTATCCACAGAGCTTACCCCGGAGCTGATCCGCGAGCTGTCCGCTGTTCCTCTGCTTGCCTCGTTGAGTGAGGATCAGTTCCGGTGTCTGGAGCCCGTGCATATGATTCAGCCTGCGCCGCAGACGGTGCTAGCGAAGGCCGGCGAGACGGCGACTCATTTCTGGATTCTACTGGACGGCCATGTAGAGCTTCTGGAGCGCCAGACGGACGGCCAGAACTTCACCGTCCATGTGCATGAGAAGGGTGCTGCCTTTGGCGAGGTGCCGCTGCTGGCGAATATTCCTACCTCTTCCACCATGCGAACCCGCGGTGCGACCCGTCTGTTGCAGTTTGATGAGAATGGCTTCTGGGCCCTGATGACGGCGTGTCCGGAGGTTCGTCAGGCCATCCTGCGCAACATGGCGATGCGCCTGCAGAAGATGCAGCACTACACGATACAGCAGGAGAAGATGGCCGCTCTTGGCACGCTTGCTGCCGGTCTGATGCACGAGCTCAACAACCCGGGCGCCGCGGCTCGTCGCGCCTCCTCGCAGCTGCGCGAGAACCTGGCCCGCCTGCAGGAGATCTCCACCCGCTTCAACTATCAGGACATGAGCGGTGAACAGAAGAGCTGCCTGCACCGGTTGAAGCAGCAGGCCTTCAATCCTTCGACCGCTCCTCCCATGAGCTCGCTTGAGCAGAGCGACGCTGAAGAGGCGCTCACTGGCTGGCTTGAACAGCAGAACCTGCCGGACGCCTGGAAGCTTGCGCCAACCCTGGTCTCGGTAGGGGTGACGGCCGCCGACATGGACTGCGCGCTGCATGTCTTCCCGGCGCAAACCTTCTGCGATGCGATCACCTATGTGGCGGCTATCGTCTCGAACACGCAGCTTCTCAACACCATCGAGGAGAGTATCGGGCGCGTGACGGAGCTGGTGAAGTCCGTCAAGAGCTACGCGTACGAGGGCTCGGGGCAGCTGCACTCGGTCGATCTGAACGAGAGTATCCATGCGGCTCTGGTCATCCTTGGCCACAAGGTGCGAGAGAAGCAGATCACCCTGACGAAGAGCTTCGCTCCGGGCCTGCCGATACTGCGCTGCGCCTGTAAGGGGTTGAATCAGATCTGGACCAACCTGATTGACAACGCCATTGATGCGGTTGCCCAAGGCGGTCATATCTCCGTAACGACCTCGCTTGATACGCAGCCGCAAGGCAGGTTTCTGGTGATCGCCATTACTGACGACGGCGAAGGCATTCAGCCGGAGTTGCAGCCGCGCATCTTCGACGCCTTCTTCACCACCAAGGATCCCGGCGTTGGCACTGGTCTTGGTCTTGGCATTGTGCATCGTCTGGTTGAGCAGAACATGGGCACGATTCGCTTTGCATCGCAGCCAGGGAGAACCGAGTTCCTGGTTCGCTTGCCCGCGGGTGATCTTCCTCGCTCCGCTGTGACCTAGCATTTCTTTGAGGATTGAGAGCAGGCCGCTTCCGCTTGTGCCACATTCTCGCGAGGGGGTGGTTCCCTGCCCTCAAGCGGAACGTGGCGCCGAGGAAAATGCTGTAGAGACACGGCTTCGAGAAAATCGTTGTGCACAACCTTCGGGCGCAAACTTTGTTTAGTGAAAGGAAGCTGAGTCGCTGAAACCCCTGTTCTCAGCGGCCGGAGGTCCTTCCATGAATCCTTCTCGCGCCCTGTTCCTTGCCTGTACGACATGTCTCGC